>JBLHGI010000087.1:0-18530 GCA_047616505.1 Planctomycetota bacterium | reverse complement strand
GCGCGTCGTCACTCGGAACAACGTGGGCATGATCGCATGGTCGTCGACGAGCAGAATGCGCATCATGATATGTGCTGGGTGTATTGTATGGGTCGGCACAGGGTAAAAAAACGCTGTGTTGCTTTTATGCGCTGTATTTGGCTACGAGTAGCCTCGGCCATTTGTGCGGCCTCCCGGCAAACGTGCAGTGCGTGTAGTCGCTACTAAATTAATAGCAAGTTGGCGTGCACATCGCCGATTTAATTCGCCTGCCGCTGGGAGCGTAGCGACACCCAGCGAACAAGCCATAGGCTAAATCCGCCGCCCAATAAGTCGGCGGCTACCAGCCCGGCGAACAGGCCCCGCAAACCCCAGAATTCTGCGCCGATAAAAGCGAATGCAATATAGAGAATCGCTTGGTGCACTATCGTTTGTAGCGTTGCTGAGAGAGGTTTGCCAATTGAATTGAGCGATTCCTCGTTGACCTGTGCGATCCCCTGCATGGCAAAACCGAGAGGTATAATGCTCAAATAGAGTGCGATTTGTGCGACGATCGCGTCATCTGTGGCAAAGAGGCCTGCCACCCAAGCGCCGCCGAGGTGGAGCACTACGACCATGAGTATGCTCCACACCAACGAGAAGATATACGTGTAGCGCTGTGCGCTGTAGACGCGCGCGTACTCGCCGGCGCCCCAATTTTGCCCGACGAAGGGGACTAACCCCGAACAGGCGCCGTAGACCGGTATCATCGCAAAAGTGCCAATACGCGACCCCGCTCCCCATGCGGCGACGGCCTCTGGGCCGTATTCTGCTACCAGACGAGTAATGGTGCCCAGCGCTATGGGCAAGAACAGGTTGGTCGCCGTCGCTGGCAGGGCGATCGAGCCGACCTGTTTCCACGAGCTCCATACGTCGCCTAGTTTGGGTGGGTGAAAGTCGAGTAGATGCACGCGAAAATGCAATAGATAAAGCGCGGCGAAAAAGGTAGTGGCACGCGCGATGACGGTGGCGATTGCCGCCCCTTCTAAACCCAGTCGCGGCAGGCCCCAGAGCCCGAAAATAAGTAGTGGGTCGAGCAGGATATTAAAACCGGTCGCACCAATCATCATCAGGGCCGGCAGGCGAGTGTCCCCCGTCGCACGTATTGCAGCAGTGGCGACCATTGGCACCACTAGGAACACAACCCCTGGATACCAGATGAGCATATAGCGCCGGATTAGAGGCAGCACATCGGCGGTCGCGCCCAGCGCCGTAAAGAGCGGGTTGATAGTTAGCATGCCGAGTCCGGCGACGACTAGTACGACGAGAAAGGAGAGAACTAAGCTATCGGAAGTGATGCGGCGGACCGTCTCGTCGCGACCGCTGCCGATAGCACGTGCTACGATAGAGGTCGTGCCCGAGCCGAGGCCAAAAGAAATGCCGAAGAGCACCATGACGACGGGGAAGGTAAAACTCATGGCCGCCAGCTCGCCTGCCCCCAATTGCGAGACGAAGTAGGTGTCGGCAAAATTAAAGCCGATGGCGGAGAAAATGCCGGCCATCATGGGCAACGCCAATCCGGCCAATGCCCGGGCGACGGAACCGCGCGTCAGGCGGGCGGCGATGGGCGCTGTAGCCAATTAGCCTTTCATCCCCGTCAGCGTAACGCCCTGTATAAAGTAGCGCTGGGCTGCAAAGAAAATGGCGATGACGGGTAGGGTCATCAGCGTCGAGGCGGCCATAAGCATGCCGAACTCGCTGCCGTGTTCGGAGCGAAAGTCGAAGAGACCGAGGGCTAGAGGGTAGAGGCGTTGATCGTTTATATAAATTAGCGGCCCCATAAAATCGTTCCAGGTATTCATAAACGTAAAGATGCATACGGCGGCTAAGGCCGGTCGCGTCAGCGGCAGAATAATGCGCCAGTATATGCCAAAAAAACCGCAGCCATCGATCTTGGCCGCATCTTCTAGGTCGCCGGGAATTGCCTTCATAAATTGGCGCAGCATAAAGATAAAAAAGGCCGAGCCAAAGAACGACGGTACCCATAGTGCTTCTAGCGTATTGTACCAGCCCAGTGCGCGGAAGATCATAAAGACGGGGATCATTGTCACCTGTCCCGGCAGCATCATCGTAGCCAATAACAGGCCGAAGATAAGGTCGCGTCCCGGCCAGCGCAGACGCGCAAAGGCGTAGGCGGCTAACGAGCAACTCAGGACCTGCCCCAAGATCGTCAGCACGGCGAGGTATATGCTATTAAAGACATAGTTCCAGCGGTGTTCGGTGGAGATATAGGCATTGTAGTAACTAGCGGCGTATTTGCGCCAGGTCGCCGTTAGTATAGAGGCGCGTTCTACTTCTAGGCGAACGCGCATGCGTCCGGGGTGATCGTAGACATCCCGTTGGTCATCGGAACTATAGAGCGGCCAGATCCCCAGCTCGCGCTCGTCACGCGGATCTTCAGTATCTAGTTTGAAGCTGATTTCTTGCCAGCGATGTTTGCCCCAGTAGAGCGCGTCTTCGCTCGTATAGCGCTGTCCTGCTATTTCGAGCACTACCCGCCACGCGTGCCACGAGCGGTCCTGGCGCATGGGCAGCGTAAAACCGAGGAAAGCCTCTTCTTCTACGGGTATGGAGAAATCGCCGGCAATTATTAGTGCGTCTTCCTCGGCAAATGCGTAGGTCAACTCGCGCGCGCCACTTGCGTCGGCAGCGCCGAGAGCACCGCTGCCCTTTGCTATATGCCAATCCTCTTCCGCCGCGCCTAAACTATAGATGTTTTGTGCTCGGTCTTTGATGGTTGGAGCGCGCAGTGCCACGCCGCGATATACGAGGGCCAGCGCGTCCTTTACCATGGCCGCATCTACGCGTTGCACCAGTGCCGCTACAATAGCCTGGTCGCCTTTTTCCCACGTCTTTGGCATAACGCCGCGTGCGGCGGCCGAAAATAGCGCCTTGGTCAGTGTCGCGCGCAGCGTATCGTGTTCCCGCTCTTTTTGCCCAAGCTGTTCTTGGCCAACATTCCACAGCGCCGTGCCGCCTTTGCCTACGACGTCTTGCCAGCGCGCCAAAGAAAATGAGGCCGGTCGTTCTGCCTCTATGATCGACTCGTCCGTAGCATAGGGTGAAGAGGATACGGTGGCGGGTAAAGCTGGCACCCAGCGCGGAGGATAGACGAAGATCTCCTCGTCGTATTTCATACTCGTGCTGACGAGCCAAATAAAGGGAAAGGCAAAGAGCGCACAGCCTTCGATTAAGGCCACTTGTATCCAGAGTTGGTAGAACTTCTGTGCTGATAATTTCCACGCCAGCACAATGGATAAAACGGCCAACGAAGCCAGTGCCAATAAGAGCGAAGGAACCTCGCGTTCTAAACTGCCATAGATCGCGGCGAATAAAAGCAGCGTCGCTATTGCTAATTCGCCGAAGAGGATGCAGGCCGGACCTAGTCTGCCCATATTATTCCGCCTCGTAGTGGACCCAGCGCGGCGCCATTTTTAGCTGTAGCATGGTTAGGGCTAGAATGAAGAGGAAGAGGATCCAAGCCAGCGCTGATGCATAGCCCATCTTAAAATAGCGGAAGGCGTTATTAAAGAGATAATAGGCATAAAAAAGAGTCGAATCGTCCGGCCCGCCTTCCGTCATGATATAGGCTTGGGTGAAAATCTGCATCGTGCCGATGATGCCCATGATCAGGTTAAAAAAGATATAGGGTGAGAGCATGGGCAGCGTGACGTGAAAGAAGCGGCGCCACGGCCCAGCACCGTCGATCTCAGCTGCTTCATAGAGGTGCTGCGGTATGCCCTTGAGCCCGGCTAACCAGATGATCATGCCCGAGCCGGCGCTCCACAGACCCATGAGGATAATGGCACTCTTTGAACCAAAGGCCCACGAGGCGCTCTGTAACCAATTGGGTGGGTCGCCGACACCGAGCATGCGCAGCAGCGAATTGATCAGGCCTATTTCAGGATTGAGCACCCAGATCCACAGGATGGCGCTGGCTACCATGGGCACGATGGCCGGTAGGTAAAAGATCGTGCGATAAAAACGCATGCCCTTTGCTTCCGTGTTGAGCAATAGGGCGATGGCTAGGCCTGCGGCCATGCCAATGGGCACTCCCAGCATCATATAAGCGGTATTGCCCAGCGATTTCCAAAACAGCGGATCGTCTGTAAATAGGCGTCTATAATTTTCAAAACCGATAAATTCGGCGGCGTGTAGCACGTCGTAACGACAAAAGCTATAGACGATCGAGACGAGGATGGGGCCGGCCGTCAAGAGCAAGAGACCCAGCAACCAGGGCGAGACAAAGAGATAGGCCGCCAACGACTCTTTGCTCCTCAACTGATGCAGTAGCGCTCCCTTGCCGCCGAACCAATAGGCGGCAAAGAGCAGACCGGCCACGAGCAAGATGGTGGCCGCTATGGCGTAGTTCCAGTTTACGTAGTTTCTCGCGTCGTCTACGTAGAGGCGATCGAGCTCCTTTTGGACGCTGAGTTGCCCGCGCGCGAGTGCTTCCTGTGGTTCGTAGGTGTGGCGCACTGCTTTTTCGTAAGCGCGAGCATGCTCGTCCCACAAGAGTTGTCCGACGGGAGTGACGGGGCGAAAAAGCGAAGAGCTCATCAGGTTGGCAAAGAGCAGGTAATTTTCTTTGATGCGCGCAGGTAACTCGCTATTCTCTGCGACGAGTGTCTCATAGGTGTGTTGGTTGATGTGGGGCAATGGCGCCATAGAAGGCACGTACGATTTGCCGCGGCTGGCGGCATAGCGCGAGGCCACTTGGTGGCGCAGGGCCCATATACGGTCGGAATTTAGGAAGCGCATGAGTTCGAAAGCCATATGCGGGTTTTGCGATCCCGTCGGTATGGCCCAGGAAAATCCGCCCGACCAGGTAACGGATTTTTTGCCTTGGGGTGCCGGTGCTGGCGCGGCACTAAAACGCAGATTGGGCGCGTAACTGGCGATATTGTTGAGCACGCCGTTGCCGTCGATCTTCATTGCCACTTTGCCCATAAAGAACGGATCGAATTCGCCGGACTGGAAGGCGCTTTGGAACGCATCGACCTTTTCGACGCCGCCTAGAGCGTCGTAGATCTCGACCATAAAGGTCAGTGCTTCTACTATGCGGGGTTCGGCCAGCGTGCAGGTGAGTCCGTCTTCACTCATAAAGCGCCCGCCGTTGAGCCAGCCGTATATGTAGAGCCAGCTATTGCCATAATTGGGGGCAAAGCCGAGTCGCGTCATATTGCCATCGGCGTCGAATTCCGTCAGGCGCACGGCGTATTCTTTGAGCTCGCGCCAGTTCTGCGGTGGTTTGGCTCGACCGTGCTCGTCAACTAAACCGGCGCGTTCGAGCAGGTCTTCGTTGTAGTAGAGCGCGCGGTCGTCCGTGCTATTGGGTATGGCGTAGACGCGGCGCGAATCGCCCTGCCCGAAGCTGGCTTCCTGCCAACAGGCCTCGAAGAATTTTTCCGCATGCACGCCCTGTACTAACACGGTCAGTTCGTTGGCCATTTCCAGTGCGGCGGCGTCCTCACTGCCAGCGAGTGCCGTATCGAGCTGCTGCGCGAGGTCCAGTTGTCGGCTAGAGCCTAGCGCTGTCAGTTGCGTTGTTAGCTGGCTTAGTGGCTCTCTTGCCGCTGTGCTCTCCCCTCTTTGCAGGGCCGCGACTATCGCCCAAGCCCACGCTTCTTGCTCGAGGCTTTGCTCTACATAGCTATCCAGCGCGAAGAACGCGTCGCGCGCGGCCCACTCGCCGACGGAAAAGCGATCCTGTTGCAGCATGTCGGGCGGGCTGCCTCCCGCAATGCCACACATCAGCTTCTGCGGGTCCATGCCGCCAGAAGCTCCCGCTGAAGTCACGACCTCCCAGCCCGGGTGTTCGACTTCAAATTGTCGCAGCGCCGCCTTGAGTCCTCTATCGTTGGGAGTGCCCCAGACGATGAGCTCTTCTGCTGTAGCGGGTAGGGCGGTTATCGCCAGCAAAGCCCATACAAAAAAATGGGTCATACCGCCCCACTTAATATTTCGTCTTGTAAACAT
Organism: Planctomycetota bacterium; assembly: GCA_047616505.1. GTDB lineage: Bacteria > Latescibacterota > UBA2968 > UBA8231 > UBA8231. Next base: position 12,533 of record JBLHGI010000087.1, on the reverse strand, counting down.
ATACCCACTCATTATAATGCCCGCTTGAAGTGTTCCAATAAGGTCGCGTAGAAACTAAGGGAGAAACTCGACTAAAACCAGTTCCGCTGAGAGGTGTGCTGCGCTCGTGAGTTATTGCACGGCTATGATTTTAATCCCCGTTTGTCGTTTGCTCGCCCAGCCTGTATAGTCCTACATCGCGCTCTTTGTATACAGTCTTTATAGGTGATGTCTTATGAATGCCCCCAATATCTTCTTCTTGTTCTCTAAAATGCTGACAATACGGGAGACAGGGGTAATTTGAGTGACGATTTTTTCTATGAATTCCCACGATCGTGGAAAATGTGGGGAAATGAGCAGGGGGTTGGAAATGGATTGCGGTTAGCTCTTTGTTAGATTAGACAGAGGGCAGCCTTGTGCTCGTAGATGGCGGGTTGCCATTGCAGCCTGTCTACGGGCACAGGAGCGTCCTCAAGGTCTGGGCGTCCTTGCTTGACTTCTCTACCGATCTGGACCTCTCCCCTGCTGCAGAGGCGCGCAGCTCCGCCCTCGCCCATACACTTCTCACCCAGACCACCCTCACGGTAGCCGAGATTGCCCGCCAATGCGGATATGAGGCCCCCAACTACTTCAGCCGCCTCTTTTCGCAAAAAGACGGGGATGTCGGCCCTTACCTATCGCAACAGCAATCCCTAAGGGCGAGAAATATAGGAGATTCAAAACCTGGTCCCAAATTGTTCTTGGCGGTTAGGCGGCGACTGTAGAATCTATAGATTAGAACGGCGTAATCGAGGATGCCTAGAGCGGCTGGGGTGCCGGCGCCGGTTACCGGACCTTCTCGACGGGATATTGCCACTATATGAGCTGGACGAATAGGTGGATTCTCCTGTTTTTATAAAACATCTTTATTCAATCAATTCAGTAAATTACAGGAGGTTGAAATGACACAGCACACCTTTCTCATTACAGGGGCCAGTAAAGGTATTGGCAATGCCACCGCAAAAATTCTTGCTGACCAGGGCCATAAACTCATTGGTATGGCCCGCACAGAGCCCAAAGATTCCTTTCCAGGAGAATTTGTCTGCCTCGATCTCCTGGACACCGATAAACTTACCTCTGTGCTCAAAGAAATTACGGGCAAGTATTCTCTGGATGGAGTCTTTAACAATGTTGGTCTGGTAAACCCCAACCCCATTGCAGACATGACCCTTGAAGAAATGGAAGACTGTTTTACTCTGAATGTAAAGGTGGCCCTCAAATGTACCCAGGCGGCCCTGCCTAACATGCAAAAAAACAAGTGGGGCAGGGTAGTCAATACGGCTAGCATGGTAGTGGCGGGTGTACCCTTTCGGGGCAGTTATTCTGCTGCCAAGAGTGCCCTTGTCAGCCTCACCAGAACCTGTGCCCTAGAATTTGCCAGTGAAGGTGTCACTGTAAATTCGGTCTCTCCGGGGCCTATAGAAACCGAACTGTTTAACACCAACAACCCGCCGGGTTCTGAGAGTCGCCAACGCTATGTCGATAAAATTCCCATGGGCCGCACGGGTACGCCGGGGGAGGTGGGCGAAACCGTAGCTTTTTTAATGTCCGGGGGTGCCGGCTTTATTACCGGGCAGAATATTTTTGTAGACGGTGGTTACATGGTGGGCAAAAGTTAACTTTATGCAGCCCCTCTTTTTAGGCTCGGCAAACGCGTGACCTGGCCATCGGAGATCGACAGGCGCTTGTTGCGCCAATAATTCCAAACCTGTGAGGAGCCTGGCTTGCATTCAGCTATTCATGCAATAACGCCAGCGCATCTCCATCCACGATTATGCGAAAGGCGTAGGCAATGGCCGTAGCGACCCCCTCAACTACAGCAGCCCTGACGGCACAACAGGACACCACCCGGCAGCGGATCGTGGGTGATGCCATTCTGAGCAATCGGGGTTATGAATTGCTGCAGGATATGACGACGCAATTCCAGGGACGATTGGCAGGCACAGCGGGCAACGCGAAGTCCATGGACTATCTGGAGGCGCACCTGCAACAGCTTGGAATCCGGACACACCGCGAGCGTTTTGACGTGCCGGGTTGGCGCCGGGGCACGGATCGCGTGACAGTGGTCTCATCGATGAACCGTCCCCTGCGTGCGGCCGCCCTTGGATATGTCGCCGCCCACTCCCCCGTGGAGGCCGATCTGACACTAATAGAAAACACCAACTTCGACAATCTGGATCCGATCGAGACGAAGGGCCGCATTGCGCTGGCAGCACCCAATCTCCGCTTTATTCACAGCGAATACGAACGCCTGGCCGTAGAATTCGGCATGGTTGGCGTTCTGCTCACAAACCGCGTTGACGGCGGGCAGCTATTGGCGCGCACGGCCAACCACGAGGGCATATCATCTCCGCTTCCCATCTATTCGATCAGCGCCGAGGATGGCCGCTGGCTCGAGCGGCTGCACGTCCATGACGAGACGGTCACGGTACAGCTCGAAACATCATCCGATTGCGTCGATTTAACAGTAGAGAATCTCGTTGCCACCCTGCCGGGCTCGTCTGGTCAGAAAATCGTCTTAGGTGCCCACTTCGACTCCTGGGACCTGGGTCAGGGTGCTATGGACAACGGTTTGGGCATTGCCCAACTCTTCGACGCGATCCGGCTCTTGCAAGCCCATAGCCCGATCAATGAACACACGGTGGAGATTGTGTTCTTCAACGCCGAGGAATGGGGACTGTGGGGCTCGCGCGATTATGTGGAACGACACGATCTAGGCCAGGTGCGAGCCATGGTCAATCTCGACATGGTCGGGCGCCCCATCGCACTCAACGCCATGGGCTTCGATGAACTCATCCCCCTCCTGAATGCCTTCTCCACCAAACTGGGCAGCTGGGCCCTCAAGCCGGAAATCGCCAACAAAACGTGGCTTGGCAGCGATCACCATCCCTTCATCCTTAGAGGTATCCCATCAATCACCTTCAATGCACCGGTCGATGAGAATCGAGTCCGCTACTACCACGACTTTGCCGACACTTTCGATAAGGTCGATGCGGAAATGCTCAGCCGCGCTACGGCCATCGTAGCACTGTTGATCCATGAACTGGCCAACGACACGCAGAGCGACCTGCGGCACTATGACCGCGTCGAGACGGCCAATCTTTTTCATTCTGCAGGTGTTGACGCGCTAATGCGCAAAATGGGTCAGTGGCCCTTCCCAGAGGCGGCAGATCAGCCATAAGCTGTTTTCTCTGTTCATTCTGACGCTTCTATTGTGTCCGCGATGTTCCTAAGGTGATGCCAAAATCAAACCCAGGTCCTCGGGTCGGGCACGGCCTCCCAGTTGCCCGAACGCACGGACTGCACCCCCGCAATACCAGGCAACGTCATGTCGAGCGCCGACATCAAATCCACTGATGGCTGTGTACCATTTTGGATCGACTCCACAAAATCCAGGACAATCTGTATACTCGTCTTGCCGTGTCCACGTCCCAAATTTTCACCAAACTGGACTTTGCTCACTTTGATGGACACTAACGGATCCTTATTTTACCGGCAGGAGGTGTCTGATCACCCTCTTTCCTGCTAGGTGCCCGCCTTTAGGTCGCCCCTCTTTTAGGGTGGGCCGACCGATGGACGAACGGGCTCGTTTAGATGCTAAAGAGCTGGGGGTAGGCAGACTTCGAGGGGGTGTGCCGTCCAGTGACAGAAGGCGCTGTATAAGTTGTGTTTCTTGCTTGCTCCCCATTCCCCCTCGCCCTATCTTGAGCCCCATGATGCAGTAATTTCATTGGTTAGCTCAGCGTTAGATTTCACAGATTTTCATAGTCAATTTACCTCCACTAAGCCCCATTATTCACAGCCACTTATAGGAAGTCCACCATGCCCCGTCCCAACATCCTCTTCATCATGAGCGACGATCACGCCGCCCAGGCAATCTCAGCTTACGGTCACGGCATCAACCAGACCCCCAACATCGACCGCATCGGCCAAAACGGTGCCCGCTTCAACCACTGCTACGTCACCAACAGCATCTGCACCCCCAGCCGTGCCGCCATCTTAACTGGCACCTACAACCACGTCAACGGCGTCACCTCGCTGGCCACCGGTTTCAACAACCGCCTGCCACACGTGGCCAAACACCTGCAGCACGAGGGGTATCAGACGGCCATCGTCGGCAAGTGGCACCTGCACGAGGGGCCGCAGCACTGCCCCACCGGCTTCGACTACTGGTCGGTACTGCCGGGGCAGGGCGAGTACTTCAACCCCGATATGACCGAAAACGGCGAGGAGATCACCGAAGAAGGCTATACGACCGAGATCATCACCGACAAATGCGTGGACTGGATAAAGACTCGCGACAAAGACCGGCCTTTTTTTATGATGTGCCACCACAAGGCGCCGCACCGGTCGTGGGAGTATCACCCCAAATACGACGACCTCTACACCGACGAGATACCCTACCCCGACTCCTTCGACGACGACTACAGCAACCGGGCCAAGGCGGCGGTGGAAGCGCGCATGCGCGTCGAGTCCGACATGACCTACCAGGACCTCGACTTAGTGCAGCCCTACTACCCCGGCAAGGACCAGGAATACTCGCTGAAAAACCGCCGGACGCCGCACATGATGGTGCCCTTCCCCGAGACCGACGAGGCTTGCCGCGACCTCAAGCTGATCTGCAGCCGCACCGGCGAGACCTTTACTTTTGCCGACAAAGAAGAGCTGAAGAAATTTAAGTATCAGCGCTATATGCAAAAATACCTGCGCACCGTCGCCTCTATTGACGAAAGCGTCGGCACGCTGCTGGATATGCTTGACGAGGAGGGCCTCACCGAAAACACCATGGTGATCTATACCTCGGACCAGGGGTTTTTCTTGGGTGAGCACGGCTGGTTTGATAAGCGCTTCATCTATGAAGAGTCCTTCCGGATGCCTTTCCTTATCCAGTTTCCCGGGGTCGTCGAAGCGGGGATAACGATAGACTCGATGGCGAGCAACGTCGATTTTGCGCCGACCTGGTTGGACTACGCCGGATTGTCCCTGCCCAATTACATGCAAGGCACCAGCATGCGTCCGATTTTAGAAGAGGAGGAATCCGAAGAATGGCAAAAAACGGCCTACCACCGCTACTGGATGAACCAGGATCACAACCACAACGCCTACGCCCATTACGGCATACGGGACCACCGCTATAAACTGATCTACTGGTACAACGAGGTGTGCGATACCCCCGGTTCGACCTCGCCCGATTTCGAGGAAAAAGATTGGGAACTCTTCGACACTCAAGAGGATCCACTGGAATTGTTCAACTGCTTCCACGATCCAGACAAACGCCAGGTCGTCGAGCACATGTTAGAACTGCTCGATGACAAGCAGGCCGAAATCGGTGACGTCCCCGAACACGATTCGCGGGACGTGTTGCAGCAATTGGTGGCAATAGGCACTGGTCTTCCCGCTCGATGATGACGGCCCGCAAGAGTTGGAAAACTTAACGAGCAAAGACGAGCGATTGGAGCAGCGGTTGCGCGAGCGTTTACTCGATTGGTTGATCGCCACTGAGACAAAACTCAATTCACTTTGAGGTATATGCGATGTACGAGCAATCGATAGTGAGTCATGAGGGGCAGACTGATCTTGTTGCCACGGATCGAGAAAGCAAAGATTTAGGAGTATATGTCGATTGTCCGGCGGGTCTGGAAGCCGGCGCCGATGTGCGGGTGACTATGAGCACCTTTCATTCTTCGAACCGTCAGTGGACGCTGGTAGATCCCTTTGTCGAAGGGGGGTGAGGGCGTGGTGGTGCTCGGCCATGGGCTGGCGCGCGACTGGACCGATATGCCGCGTGGTGGTGACGGCCCGGCCGGTGGTGGTTTGGTGGGGCGACCGATCAATCCGCTTTATTTGTGCACTATTCAGGTGACTAAATCGCTAGCTGAGGGCGCGCTGTCCGCACCCGAAGGGGTGCACTTTTCCGCGCAATTGCACGGCACGGCGCCGATCGAGACCGTGGAGATTATCTCCGGTGGCCAATGTGTATGGCATAATAAGCCCAATAGCTGGGATGTCGAACTGGACGGGGTCGAATTGCCGGTACCGGAAGGCGATTCGGCCTATTATTATTTGCGTCTGCGCCAGGCCGACGGGCATCGCGCGTGGTTGAGCCCGGTGTGGCTCTGCGTATCTTCGGGGAAGAGACCGTCGTAAAAGGCCAACACCCTCATTTTTTCTCCATAATATCGGCCGCTTCAATCTGATCGACGACGTGGATCAGGTCGTTCCACAGGGTAGTGGTGAATTCCTGGCCATGGGCTAAGGGCGCTTCAATGGGCGCATTTCTACCGCGCCTGGACGAACAGATCTCGACGGCGATACAAATCGCTGCAGAGCCAGTCCAGCAGGTCCGCCGTCAGTTCTGCCTGCACCTGGCCATGCGTCGGATCACCCCACAGGTTGCGTTTCTCATCGGGATCGGCGACCAGATCAAAGAGCTGGCCCGTATGATTGCCGTTGAAGTACACCAGTTTATGCGTGTGGCTGCGGATCATGACCAGCAAGTCGGGCTCCGGACGCAACACGGTGGCGCCCTCCTCGGCAAAGACGTAGCGATTGGGGTGCGCGCTGCCCTGCTCCATGCAGGTGCGCAATGACACACCGTGCAGCCCTTCGCCCTCTGCTCCGGCCATATCGAGGATGTATTGGACTACGTCCATGTGCGAGACCAGATCCTGACGTCCCAGCTGCGGCGTCACGGTTGGCGCCTTCACCATCAGCGGCACACGCACAATCGTGTCGTAGAGTTCGCCCTTGTAGACCAGATCATGGTCGAAGAGATGGTCGCCGTGGTCCGATGTGAAGATGACGACCGCATCATCGTACAACCCCTTCTCCTTCAGCTTATCCACGACCTCGCCGATCTTCTCGTCGATCATCGTCACACTCGCATAGTAGTGCTTGCGCATGCGGCGGACGCGCTCCGGCGTGGCATGACTGGGCTTGATAACCGTCGCCCCATGGGCTGCCTCCAGCCGGCGCTGCTGGGCGAAGAGTTCGTCCGGGATTCCCTCTCGTTCCTCGGCGGTGACCTGCGGCATGGGGATGTCGACATCGTCATACCGATCGATAAACCTCTGCGGCGGATCATAGAGATCATGAGGGCTTAGGAAACCCAGGTGCAGATACAGAGGCGCCCGTCCGTCCCAGGCATCGAGCCACTCCAGGGCGCGATTGGCCATATAGATATCCGGGTGCAGTTCCTCTGGCAGGGGCCAGACAATGGCCGCTAGATTGTCGTAGAAATTTGGATCGGTTTCGTGCAGATCAAAGGGAGACTCGTATCCGGCGGCGTGGACCGCACGAATCCAGTCGCAATCTTCTCCACGCACCTGCAGAGAACACTTGTTGTCGTGCTCTGCGAGGTGTTCATCAAAACCCGTAGGCGGTAGATGGGTCTTGCCAATGCTGACACAGTGATAGCCCTGCTCCGTCAGCCGTGGCAGCCAGTGCAGACTCCCCGAGGATTCCTGAAAGCCGTAGATCCCCGTGTTGTGCGGATACAGTCCCGTATAGAATGCAGCTCGGCTGGACACACAGGTCGCCGCTGGCGCAAAGGCCTTGTCGAAGACCGCACTCTCACCAGCAAGGGCATCCAGATTCGGCGTCTGCATCCATGTCGCGCCGCAGGCGTTCACCGTGTCAGCCCGCTGCTGCTCGGCGCTGATGAAGATGATGTTGGGACGTTTGCTGGACATCAGATTACTCCTCGTTCTCGGTATAGTCCGCAATCCAAGCGGGTGGTGTCGGTCGCGGGTCGATGATGTCTGGATTCGTGAGCCGCAGTTTCTGTTTGCGTTCATTCAAGTCGTTCCACGCCGCCCATACCGGTATCTCGGGGATCTCCCAGTCCGCCATGACGAGCGCATGCATCTCGCGAATTCGCGCTGCGTACTGCGGATACCATGCCAGGTTTACCGACTCCAGAGGATCATTGTGCAGATCGTAGAGCTCGCAGATGTCTTCTTCGGTATGGATGTATTTGAAACGCCCGTCGACTACCATGCGGCACGGATCAAGACTGTGGTAGTACTCAGAGAACACATGTTCCTGCACTTCTTCCCCGTGGAAGGTCGGTTCCAGGTCCTTGCCCTCCACAACTTCGGGAACGGCTGTCCCTGCCATGGTCAGAACCGTTGGCAGAATGTCGATATTGCTGACCAGTGCATCGGAGCGTTCTCCTTCGGGCACAACTCCCGGTTGGGAGATAATCAGCGGAATGCGCACGGCATCTTCGAAAAAGGTGTGCTTCTCGCAGATCCCATTCTTATAGAGCATCTCTCCATGATCGGAGGCGTAAACGATGATCGTGTCTTCTCGCAGGCCCGCGGCGTCGATGGCGTCCACCAATCTACCGATGCAATAATCAGTGTACGACACGAAACCGAAGTAGGCGGCGATCGATTTGCGGATCATTTCCTCAGGCAGGTTCCACAGTTCATAATAATTGACACGCTCTATGACCCGGCGAGGTCGGTCCCTGAAGTTCACCAGATAGTTGGGCAACTCACCGATGTCGTCTGGGTCGTACATATCATGGAATCGCGGTGGCGCACACCACGGTGGATGCGGAGCGCGAAACCCGGCATAGGCAAAAAACGGGCGCTCGCCATCGCTCTGCTGGATGAAATCGAGACAATCATCCACTACGAGGGTATCGAACATCTTCTCTTCGCCATAGGGAAAAGGATCGCCCTCGACATTCCGGTAGCTGTGCTCCCACATCTCGGAGATAATGTGGTGCTTGTTGTAGCGCTGCTGCACGACGTCACCAACGAGATCACCATAGGTATGTGGTTTGACGCCGTACTGGGAAAAGCCAAGCTCGTGGAATGGATCCTCTCCATCGACGTGCATATCGGCGTGCATGAAACCGGAGCCGAAGGTGTCGTAGCCGGACTGCCGCATGCAGTCTACCAGCGAGGGCACAGCGGGATCGATGCACTTGCGGTAGGCCTTGCCGGAACGATGCCTGGAGTTGTTGTGCGTAACCACACCGTTGGTGTGTGGTTGGGTACCTGTGATCCAGGCCACGCGTGAGGGACCACATAGAGGCGAGGCACAGAAGGCGTTGTCGTAGGTAAGACCGCGCTGCGCTAGACGGTCAATATTCGGCGTCTGCACGATGTCGTGGCCGTAGCATCCGGCGACCGCCTTGCTGTGCTGATCGGACATGATGAACAGGACGTTGGGTTGTTGATCTGACATTTGATTCTTTCTGGCGAGTTGAGTGTAGGAAATATAAAGGGTTTTTTCGGGGGGCAGGTCAATTGCTGTGGTGTCTTATTGCCCTATAATTAAATAGCGATGAGAAGCTGCGGGAATGGGCCCGTAACTGACACCACTAGGATTCCAAATCAATGCAGATCGAACAGAAACACATAGATCAATTCGTCAACGACGGGCTCACCTTGATCGATAACGTTTGCACCGAGCAAGAGATGGTTGCAGCCAGTGCCGGTTTCGACCACCTCTACACACACGGCGAAAAGACGAATGGCATTACGCAGTATTTCGACGAACCTGGTCTGATCGATGTTCTGCAACATCCGAATCTCGAAGCGGCTGCGAAGGTCATGCTCGGTGCCGACGACGTCGTACTCAATTCCTCGGCCTGTTTGTTCAAGCAGCCAGAAGACGTCACCGAATGGGAAACGCAAAGTGAGCATGTAGACATTCAATTCAGCATCGATGAGATGGAATCTACGCCACGGCGTATGCTGGCGATGATGATGGTCATCGTCGATGACCTACCGGAAGGACGCGGAAACACCTTCGTGCGTCTCGGCAGTCATCGCGTGATCGCCGAATGGCTGCGCGAACACGGTGAAGAGCCCGTCAAAGCACAACCGACAAGATTCGAAGATCTACCGCGGGAACTGACCTTTACCGAATTGACGCCTGTCGTGGCCAGACGAGGTCAAGCAGCCGCCTTCAGCACCGCCGTCGTGCACTGTGGCAGCACGAACATCGACACGCAGTCGCGCAAGATCATGTTCGTCAACTTCTGCCCTCTGGGGATGATGAAACAGACCAGTGGCAATCATAACCTTAGTGAGGTCCGCTCAGCCTGGCGCGAGAAACTGAAGGGGGCCTTTCGCGCGGACCGACAGCATCTGCTACTCGACAATGAGTGACACGCGCCGGATCACTCGTGCGTCGTGAAGCAGAAACTGTAGAGATCAACGGCACCCTTCATCTCGAATTCGAGACGGATCTCCTGCCCACGCAGCGTTTCCAGTTGCTTGTCGCCCCACGTCACTTCGTGCCGCACGTGATCCCCTGACAGCGGCAGGCTTTCTTCTTCGAACCCGGGCAGCGTCTGTCGTTCGTAATTCGTTACACGCACACTGAGCTCGCCGTGTGTCGCGTCGACATTGACGAATAATCTGCCACTGGGACAGGTGAATGTCTTCGTCACGATGACCCCGCCGCCTTGGGGGCTGCGCAGGGACGCGAATCCTTCCTTACGCATGCGTGCCAGCCCGATGCCGGGCACGGGTTCGCGCACCTTATGGCGACCGTTGGTGCCGGCGAAGTAGATCCACCACTCATCACCGACCTCCAACCAATGCGACGCGGTGACCATACCACTATCCCAGTCGCCTTCGTCGCCGGGTGAGATGAGCGGAGGCCGATCAGCAGGTCGCTGGAAGTTTCGTCCATCCCTACTGAAAGCCAGGGACACGAAGATGTCTTCCTGATGGCGATAGGACCACAGGAATCCCCAGTAGATGCCGGCATGATACCGCGTTGGCATGCTGTAGAAATAGTTGTGCAATGTTTGAGCATCGACCTGATCCGGCAGCAGAATATTCTCCGTGCGAATCGGCCATTCCTCCCAAAGATTCGTGTGTTCAAGGCGTGCCACCTTGCGTCGTTCACCGCGATTGCGATAGATGTTGGTCGCCCGCGTAAACCACACGAAACGTTCCGTCTTTGGATCCCAGACAATGCTGTGATGCGCATCGGGGGTGAAGCCCGTGGCAATGCTTATATCGCTGTCTCGATCCCAGTTGATCCCGTCGTGGGAGCCGATCAGTCGGGTGCTCTTTGGATCATCTGTCATATACAACGCGACATACTTGTATCCGCGTCGTAAATGCTCGGGGATATCCAACACGAAGGCTGCTTCTGCGCGTCCACCTGTCGGCCCCAACAAGACGATGTTGTTGTCCTCCGTGCCTTTGAACTCGTGTTTGCCGATGCGCGGCAGATGCCAGTCGACGCCGTCTTTCGATTCGGCATAGGCGATGGCGTAGGTGTACAACCGGGGCTCTAAGCTCTGGTCCCAATAATCTGTATACCACATGCGATACAGCCCCGCATCCTCATCCCATACGACATTGACGTGGCCCCCTTTGCCCTCGATCACGGGATTGGCCTCGTGTTTGACCGGTGTATGGAACACACGCGTAACGGCCTCGGTTAGCCATTCGATGCCCCAACGATTGTCTACGATGTGGTCGTCGATGAAGAATTGCGGCTCATGGCCGATCTGCATTTATAGATCCTTTGATGTACTGGGCGAATCGCCTAAGATATAGGAAATATAAAGGGCCTTTTAGGAGGTCGGGTCAAGCCATATGGGCACCTGATCGCCCTCTTTGCAGCGGGGTGTGCGCCTTTACGCGGCCCCTCTTTTAGGCTCGACCGGCCCGATGGACCAAAAAGGCTGTTTTAGATTCAAAGGGGCCGGGGGTAGGCGGACTTCGAGGGGGTACGCCGTCCGACGGGAGGGACTGCGGGCGAGGATCTGCGCCGCCGCTGGCTCGATCTAGCCAACGACCCCGAGAGCTACCGCTAGCTGCTAGTCAAGGGCCGCCGGCAATACCGCCCGCTGATTCAAGACCTACCTGACCGTCGGCCTGATCTACCAGAGCACCGGCTCCACCGAGCCGCTCGACTTCACGCAACAGTCGGTCAGCTACACAGCTCTTCGGCAAGGCCCGCAAGGGCCGCACCGTTAGCAGGGCGCTGGCCGTAGCCGCACCGCACAACTCATCTCCAAGCAGTCCGCCCGACCAGGTCCGAAGAGTGAGGAGGGCTACACGCCCAATCAAAATAGCAACGGCCCGTCCTACCACAGGACGAGCCGTTTTCTGCGTCTCTTAACTTTAGCCGGGGGGCGGTCCGACGCCATCAGGGCCGAGATCGGTAAACTCGCCGTTGAGACAGCGCGAGATATAGGGATAACCTCCGGTGACGACATAGACATACTGCCCGTCGATGGTAGTGCCATTACACTCGTCGAGATCGCCAATCCCTTCGCTGTATTGCCAATCCGAAGTATAGGTCCCATCGGGCGAGGTGCCCGCCAGGTCAAAGCTGGTGTTGTCGGGGCCTGAGGGCGTGCAATTACTGCCGCTGCGCGCAGTCGCCGACAACACATAGCCGGGTCGGTAGTCACCGGATTTCGAGTAATACATCAGAAAGCCATCGGCTGCAAAACCCACGTGCACCAGGTCTTCGTCGGCCGCGTAGGCCTCGACGAGCATCTGCGACACGCCGTGGTAATGGTA
>JBLHGI010000086.1:0-18652 GCA_047616505.1 Planctomycetota bacterium | reverse complement strand
TTCCAAGTCGACCCCGCGTTCAAACCCAGGAATATTGCCGGCGTAAAACTCGCGCTGGTAGTGTCCCTCGTCGGTAAATTCCCACACGCGTTTGTTCTTACCTGTGCCCGGCCACACTACGCGCAGAATGCGCTTCTGCTGGCGGTAGCGCTGTTTGGGCGAAGGCTCTTTTTCGTCGACGCGGTATTTTTCGATCGCTTTTTCATCGACTTCTACCCCTAGTCCCGGTTTTTGTGGTACTGCCATATAACCATCGACGATGTCGATAGGTTTTTTTAACAGATCGCTCTTCCATAGCTCGTGACAGGTGATATAGGGGAGTTGGGCATGGGTGAGCACCGAGCCGAGATGGGCGGCATAGGCCGTTGTGATACCGGTGCCGACCAATTGCAACCAGAACGGTTTGTTGTGGGCCGCTGCTAAGATACCGTGTTGAAGGGTGGCGGAAGTGCCGCCGCCGATGACAAAACCATCGCTGCAGTCGTTGCGCAAATATTGCTCCTGAAAGTGCTCGACGATGGGCTTGCGCACGCGCTCGCGCAGCAGCCGCGCCCCGTCGAGGTCGCGGTGCAGATAGAACGGGCTTTCGTAGATGCCGATCTGGTCGTTCTCATCGAGCTTTTGCAGCATGATTTCTGCTTTTGCCTGGTTGAGCAGAAAGCCGTTGAAATCGACGTCGAACTTGTAGTCCGTTGGCACGACTTTGGCCACGGCATCGGTCTGGGCGACGATATCGCGCCAGGGGCGGGCTTTCATCTTGAAGGTGGTATAACCGCGCTTGAGTGATTCTCTGGCCTCGGCTGTCCAGTCGGCGGCTGGCATATCGATATCCCACCAGGAGATGGGGCAGCGCGTGCGTATTTGTTGGCCGAGCAACGCGTGGACGGGGACTTGGTTGGCTTGGCCGACGAGGTCGAGTGCCGCTAATTGCGGACCAAAGCCTATTTCGTCGCGCAACATGATGGCCGCTGGATTTTGCCCGACAAGTGATTCGGCATCGGCCAGACCGTGGGTCTGGTCGCCATAGCCGACGAGGCCATTATCCGTTTCTAAACGATAGATATAGACGCGCTCGTCATGCGTCTGGGCGCGGTGCATGGCACGGACGACGCGCGGGGCGTAGAAGGGGATGTTGAGGGCAATGCGTTCGGCGCGTATTATTTTCATAGCGGATCTCCGTATCGTATCGGTTCGCTGTGCAATTAAAACGAAATTTTGCACACAATCTAACTAAGTCACGACGGGGGCGAAATGGACAAAAAATACGAGGCCTTTTTGCAGCGGATACAGCAATTGGCCGATCTGGGGCACGCACAGTCGCTGATGGGCTGGGACCAGGAGACTTATATGCCACCGAAGGGCACGCAGATGCGCGCCCGTGCCCAGGGCACGCTGGCCGGGCTCTACCACGAGAAGATGACGGCGGATGAGTTGGTCGCTTTAGTGCGGGATCTTCAGAGCGAGGAGTTGAGCGGCGATGCCGCCGTGAATTTACGTGAGACGGTGCGCGAACAAGAGCGGGCGCTGAAGATCCCGGGCGAACTCGTCGTCGAGATGACGCAGACGGCTTCGTTGGCGCATGAGGCGTGGGTGGAGGCGCGGCAGAAAGTCGACTTCTCGCTTTTTCGACCTTGGTTAGAAAAAATTATCGCGCAGAAGCGCCAGGTTGCCGACCTCATCGGTTATGAAGGGTCCATCTACAATGCCTTGTTGGACGAGTACGAGCCCTATGCCAAAGCGGAGGAGATCGGGCCACTCTTCGCCGATTTGCGGACTCAGTTAGTGCCGCTGGTCGAAGGTATTGCCGCAACGGGCAAACGACCTGCAAAGGGCGTGCTCGACCGCGAGTTTGACGTAGAGCTACAGGATCAGTTTGGCCGCCAGGTTATCGCGGCGCTCGGTTTTGATATGGAGGCGGGGCGGCTCGATATTGCGGTGCATCCGTTTTGTTCGGGCACTTCGCGCGACGACGTGCGCTTGACGACGCGCTATGACGCGAGTTGGTTGCCCGGATCGCTCTTTGGTTCTATGCACGAGGCGGGGCACGGCATGTACGAACAGGGCCTGCCCGAAGAGGCCAAGGGCGTGCCGGCGGGACAGAGCATCTCGCTGGGCATCCACGAGTCGCAGTCGCGCATGTGGGAAAATATGGTCGGGCGCAGCCGCCCGTTTTGGCAACACTATTTTCCTTTGTTGCAGCAGGCCTTTCCCGGCGCTATAGACGATATCGATTTGGATGCATTCTATGCGGCTATCAACCAGGTCGAACCATCGTTTATCCGCGTCGAAGCCGATGAGGTGACCTACAATTTGCATATTGCGCTGCGCTTTGAAATAGAAGTTGAACTCATGGAAGGGCAGCTCAAAGTGGCGGATTTACCGGAGGCCTGGAATGCGCGCATGCAGGACTATCTAGGCGTGATACCCCCCGACGATGCGCAGGGTGTCTTACAAGATGTGCACTGGTCGTTCGGCGGCATCGGGTATTTCCCCACCTATTCGTTGGGCAACCTCTATGCCGCGCAGTTTTTTCAGCAGGCGCAGAAAGATATCCCCGACTTGATCGGGCAGATTAGCACGGGGCAGTTTGTGGGTTTAAAGCAATGGCTCAACGAAAAAATACACGCGCACGGCACGCGTCTGACGGCGGCTGAACTCGTGCAAGAAGTGACGGGAGAACCGCTGTCGGCGACGTATTTTGCCGATTATTTGCAGGGGAAATTTGGGCCGCTATACGATCTGAGCTGATTTATTTACGCTGTTTACCAACGCGAGAAAGCCGGGCATTCCCTTAGGGGTGCTCGGCTTTTGTGTGTCGCTCAGCCGGCGACGGCGCCCAGGACGCGTAGGTGGTTCAGGCCGAGGAATTTTTCCAACGCTTCCTCTTCGTAGCCCCGCGCTGCTAAACCTGCGGTAATTTCGGGTAGGACCGTGGCATCTTTTACGAGGTCGCCGCCGCCGTCAAAATCAGAGCCTAGGCCGACGTGGTCAATGCCGGCTACCGCAATCGCGTGTTCGATATGGTCGAGTAGTTTTTCTATGTTGGGCTCTTGCTCTGCGACAAAGAACGGCACGAAGGTGATGCCGACTACGCCGTCCTTTTCCGCTATGGCCTTTAACTGTTCATCGCTGAGGTTGCGCGGATGATCGCAGAGGGCGCGGCAGCAGTTGTGGGTGCCCATAAGGGGGCGTTGGCTGCGTTTTATGACGTCCCAGAAGCCCCGCTCGTTTATATGGGAGATATCGACCAAGACGCCGAGCTCGTCCATCTGTTCGATTAATTGCATGCCGAAATGGGTCAGGCCGCCACCATTTTCTACCTCGCAACCGTCGGCGGCAAAGGAGCGCGTGCTGTGTGTAAGCGTTAAACTGCGCACGCCGAGTTGGTAGAGTAACGGAAGTACATAAGGGCTCTGTTCGAGCACGTCGCTATTCTCAACGGCGAGGACGGCGGCACGCTTGTTCGCCTGCTGTGCGGCTTTGATCTCCGCCGCTGTTTTGGCCAGTACGATCTCGCTGGAGAAGGCTTCTAACTCTCGCAAGAAATAGCCTAGTGCGTCCATGCCGTAGAGCAAGTGGTTGCCCCAGGGGCGCGTGCAGTCGACAGCGAAGAAAGCCGCATCGAGGCCCCCTTGATGCATCTTGGGTAGATCGAGCTGTAGCTTTTCGTCACCGAGCGGGGTCTGATACTGGCGCAAATAGGCCACGGCACCCTCGCGCTGGCGCCAAGGATCGGGCTGGCTACCGTCTAACTTCAGATTGCCGCGGCGGATCAGGGCGACGATACTGTCGTTGTGTGAATCAATGACGAGCGCGCGTTCGTGTAGGGCGAGTGCTTCGCTGCGATCCATTTTATAAACCTTCGTAGAAGTCTTGGTATACCTCGATGCTTTCTACGCTCAGGTCGAGATCGCCATCGTAGCGCAGCAAGAACCACATATCTTGTTTCCTAGGCTGGAAAAACGACAGCTCGAAGGCGTCGTCTGCCATGGGTAGAGCCGTCTGCCACGGCGGTTGGGTTTCCTCGGCGAGGGGGCGATAATAATGGGCGGCGGCCGTTGTGGCAAATTTCACGCGTTCCTGCGCGAACCAAGTTCGTGCCAATATCTCCATTTCTCGCGCGGGTAGTGAGGCGGCATAAGCGGCCATGATCAGCGGTGTGGGCTGGCGCTGAAACAGCGTTTTATACGTGGAACCGCGCACGTTGTAGCGGATGCGGTAATGGCCTTGAGGCAGGTTGGGATAGCCAAAGCCCAAGGTGATGCCCTGCCCTTCTCCCGAATCTAAATCTTCCGTTACGCGATGGATTTCTTTGCTGCTCTTGGCAAAAGTGCGCCGTGGTGTAAACTTGGCGTTAATATGCTGCAAGGATAGCTCGCCGCTGCCGGAGTATTCTAGGTAGATATAGCGAATTTCCGGTCTTTCAATGTGAAAGATGAGCTGTCGCGGTGGTTTGCTACCGCCGACGAGCGGATAGCTCACGCGTTTTTCCCACGGGGAGACGGCCTGCACGGTCTGGCGGCTGGTCAACAGCACATGGCCGGCGACTTGCCCTTCGGCAATACTAAAATCGAGATCGGGCAAGGCGATTTGGTAGACGCCGGGATAGGGCAGGTTTAACAGTGGCATTGAAAAGCGCGATGCGTTAATCAAAGAGGCCGGCACGCCGGGCCGGGTGGTGAGACGTCCGTCGGGTTGTTGTGCTTGGGGCTGCATGGGCCGTAGCGATACGGGATATTCGAGCGAGTTGGGCTGGTCTATGGGATAACCAGGCATAATGCGCGTCATATAGGGCGAAAAGGCGTAGCGGTCGAGACGGGGCGAAGCCGTCGCACTCTGTCCCCAGAGAAAGGGAAGAGTCGCCATGACCAAACCCAATGCCCAGCGCCAGCTGGCTGGTTTTTTATCGAAATAAATTAACCACGCATAGAGCCCGGCGGTTAAGAGCAACCAGAAGCTGCCGTCAAATACGGGCATTTCCGTCTGGTTGGGGGGGAAGAAGTGCAGCGCAAAGGGGTAGAAATCGTTGAGGGTGCGACCGAGTAGGTTGCGGCCGTCATATCCCGTTTCGGGCAAGCTCAGCGTCTGCACTAGGCTTTCTACGCTGACGGCCAAGGCCAGTGCCGCCAAAAAAACGGCCAGCGGTCTTTTCATGAGCTGGGGCAAGGCCAGGGCTACGCCATACACAATCGCGGGCATCGCCGTCATGAGAAAACGCGCGGGATAACAGAAACCAAAGCCCCAATCTGGATGCAGGCCGTTAGTGGCTGCCGTGGCGCCATAGAGGCCGACGACGACGAGGATGCGCCGATCGCGCACGGCTAAGAGCGTCGCCCAGCCGAGTAGGGCAAAAAAGAATACGGGCGAGCTATTGAGCAGTCCCTTGCCCACGTGCAGCCAGTGGCCGGGTAGCGAGATAGACCAAGTGGCGATATCGAGTGCGCCTTCTTTCCAGGCATTGCCGGGGCGGAAGGGCCCCATCCAGTCGTCGCTGAAGGCAAAGTTGAAATAGAGCAGTCCATAGATGCCGAGTAAGACCATAGCGGCGATGGCGGCGAGCGTTGCTTTGCGCTGGGGGCCATACCAGGCCTGGGCTAAGACCCCGGCACCGGCCAATAGACCAATGGGCGTATAGCGGGCGTGTAAAAAGGGCAGACAGGCCAAAAGCAGCGTTAAGAGGGCGAGAGCCGGCAGTTCGAAGCGGCCTGCGATCGGGCGATAGTGGCCACCGGGCACTTGCCAATGGCTTAAGGTGCACAGCGCTATCAAGGCGATAAATAGGGCGGCTACTTCCGGGAAAAGCTGGTTGGAGAACAGAAAGAAGGGGCCGGTGCAGGCCATAATGGCGGTCGATACGAGCGCTGGAGTATAGGGGACGTCGATGCGCGTTAGCCAGAGAAAGAGTAGCGGCACACAGCAAGAGGCGAGCAGCACCATAAAGAGGGCCGAACTCAGACGTGGATTTTGCCACAACTCTAACCCGAGCCAATAGGCGGGTAGCGCGGCAATGGAGAGGCCGATGGGATGCACCGAATGGACTTTGCCCTCGGGCGAGCCCGGTGCCTTGTGGATGCCGAATCCGCGCACGTGAAACTCGTTGGTTTGCGCGGGGTCGAGATTGTTGGCCAAGTCCATATCGCCATCGTAGAGCAGGCTCTGTGTAACGCGCATATACTGGCCCTCGTCGCCGTGCAACATAGTGATCTGGCAGAAGTAAACCGTATAGGCGCTATAGGAGACAAGGCCGATGATAAAGAGGGTCAAGACCGTATAGAGAGGGCTGCGTTTGCAATTTTTATCGACGTTGTCACCGGGTTGTGCGGTTGAGCATTGGGATGCCGGCCAGTGGATATAGGCGAGAACGGAAAGGGCTAAAGCCCAGGTCGCGTGCGGCGCCCACAGCAGGGTTAGTATGGGGAAAAGGGTCGTCGAGGGCGTCCAGAGCGCGATCAAACGGACGGCGATAAGGGCGCCGGCAAAGAGCGTGACGCGCTGTGCGCGCTCTTGTAAATAGGAGAAGTTTTCTTGGCGTGCGCGTGCGTACAAAAGGCCTAGTGCGCAGACGGCAAGGACCCAAGGGCCCAAGGGCCACAGCATTTGCCAACTCGTGGGCGTAAGCACGAGTTGGAGTTCGCGAACCGACCCGGCCACCTGCACTTGGATGCCGCCTAGCAGAAACCAAGCGAAGAGAACGCTTGCCGTTAGGGCCAGGTCGAAGAGCAGGGAACGGCGTGGGGCAGGTCGCAACATGTGCAGTAGGTGGCTCATGGGTTTTTGTTGCTCTCTTTGTCCTGGCCGATGCGGCTGCCCGTAGCGTGTCGCTGACCCTGGTACTTACCCCGGTAGGGGTTGAGCGTAGCTTGGTCCATGCGCGCAAAGACGAGCTGGCAGATACGGCGCCCGGCCTGCAGGCGGATGGGCAAGCGGTTGGCGTTATAGAGCTCCAAGGTGATATTGCCTTCAAATCCCGGGTCTACCCAGCCGGCGTTCTGAATAAAGAGGCCGATGCGGCCGATCGAGGAACGGCCCTCGACAAAGGCCGTTAGATCATTGGGTAGGCGAATATATTCGTAGGTGGTAGCCAGGAGGAAGGAGTGGGGCGGGATGACGATTTCGTCTTGCGTAATTTCCTCATAACTGACCTCGCCATCGAGGCGAATTACGTCGATGCGATTCTCGTCTACTTTGAGAAAATGATTGCCCAAGCGCACGTCGATAGAGGCTGGCTGGATTTGCTCCTCGTCGATGGGATCAACGGCCAATTCACCGCTCTTCAGCATTGCTTTTAAGGTGATATCAGATAGAATCATGTATAGAGCTTAACGTTTCTTCTTTGTGGTGAGTGAATGGAGTGCCCGTTTTTATTGCCAATCGTGCGCCAACTGCGTCAAGAGGCGCACGCCGAAGCCCACGCCTCCTTTGCGCAGATAGTGGCGGTCGGCATCGCTAAAGGCCGTGCCGGCAATATCTAGATGGGCCCAGCTATAGCCCTCGGCAAACTCAGATAGCAAGGCGGCGGCCGTGCTGGCGCCGCCGGGAGGGCCGCCGGAGTTTTTCATGTCGGCGATATCACCTTCGATCTGCTGGCGGTACTCGGGCCAGAGCGGTAGGCGCCAGAGGCGTTCATGGGTCTGTTCGCCGGCGTTTAGCAGGCGATTGGCCAACGTATCGTCGCTGCTAAAGAGTCCAGCAGCGTGCCGCCCCAGCGCCGCCACGCAGGCGCCGGTGAGCGTGGCCAGGTCTACGACGGCGGCCGGTTTGAAGCGCCTGGCGTACGCCAAGGCGTCGGCCAGGACTAGGCGGCCCTCGGCATCGGTGCTGAGAATCTCGATGGTTTTGCCGTTGAGTGTTTTTACGACGTCGTCCGGGCGAAAGGAAAGGCCATCGGGCATATTTTCGGCGGCGGCGACTAAACCAATGATGCGCCGCGGTATTTGCAGGTCTGCTGCCGCCTGCATGGCGCCGAACACGGCGGCGGCGCCCGACATATCGGATTTCATATTGCGGATACCGCCAACGCTCTTAAGCGAGAGTCCGCCGCTGTCAAAGGTGATGCCCTTGCCGACAAAGACGAGGGGGGCGCCACGCCTGTTGGCACCGTGTTCCATAATAATAAAACGCGGTTTGTTGGCACTGCCCTGGCCTACGGCTAGAAGCGCACCCATGCCCAGTTTCTTTATACCCGCTTCGTTTATGATCTGCACTTTGAGACTGCGTTCACGCCCTAGTCGTCGCGCTTCTTTGGCCAAATAAGCCGGAGTGACCGTATTGCCGGGGTGGTTGACTAGGTCGCGTGCGAAGGCCGTTGCTGCGGCTAGGGCCTGGCCGCGCTTTGCGCCTCGGCGTATAGCGCCGAGTTTACCCTTGTCGAACTCGACGATTACGAGCTTTTTAAACGTCGACGTTTTGGGCTTAGATCGATATGTTTCAAAGCGGTAGTGCGCTAATAAGGAGGCTTCGGCAAGCGCCAGGGCCGCCCGTTCTGGATCGAGGCTCCCGGCTCCGGCTCCGTGTAAGATCGTGGCCGCATTTTTCACGCCGAGTTTGGCGAGGGTATTAACCGCTACCGCAGCCGCTCGGCGCGCTGCTTCGGCGTTGAACGTCTCTCGTGGTCCGAGGCCGACGACTAACACGCGCTGGGCCGCTATATGGCCATTGGTGTAGAGCAGGAGCGATTCGCCGGCTTCGCCGCGGAAGTCGCCGAGGTTTATAGCGATGCCGACTTGGCCATCTATGGCCGCATCGACGGCACCGGTAGCGCCGCTGGGGCTGGCACCGGCAAAGAGGTTGACTACGAGCGCATCGTAGTGCTGCTTTTGAATTTCTCCCTGCTGTACTGTAATATTCATAGACGTTTTTAACCAATCCTTGCGAGGCGGGCAAAGTATAGAGAAGGCCCTATATACTGTCAAGATAAAGGCCTGTGCAAGCACGCATTCGAGCGTATATTCTAAATCATTATGAATGAAGACCTCTTAGCAAAACTGGCCGCTTTCTTAGCGGCGGACCAACTGCTCACATCAGAAGAAGATCTGAGCGTATACGCCTTTGATGGTACGGCTATGTTGCACCAGCGGCCCGGCTGTATTGTCCTGCCTATGAGCACCGAGCAAATTTCGCGGGTGTTGGCGTTGGCCAACGAATACGGGGTGCCGGTCGTAACCCGTGGGTCGGGCACGGGGCTGGCCGGTGGCTCGGTGCCCAGCGCCGGCTGTATTGTTCTGTGTTTGGTGCGGCTCAATCGCATCGTCGAGTTGGATGCGCGCAATTTGGTCATGGTAGTCGAGCCGGGCGTGCTGACGCAAAAAATAGCCGACGAGGCCGCTGCCGCCGGGCTCTTTTATCCACCGGATCCGGGTTCGATCAAGATTTCGACCATCGGCGGTAATGTCGCCAATAATTCCGGCGGTTTACGCGGGCTTAAATACGGCGTAACGCGCGACTATGTCATGGCGCTACAGATCGTATTGGCCGATGGTCAGATCTTGGAGACGGGGACGAAATGCGTAAAAGACGTAGCGGGTTTTTCGCTGCGCGACCTTTTTATTGGTTCGGAAGGCTGTTTGGGGGTCATCACGCAGATAACGCTCAAATTGATCCCGCAGCCCGCGGCGAAAAAAACGATGTTAGCACTTTTCGATAGCATGACACAGGCGGCCGATACGGTTTCGGCGATCATCGAAAACAAGATCATTCCCTGCACGTTGGAATTTCTCGACAAGGTCACGATTGAATGCGTCGAGGACTATGCCAAGATTGGTTTGCCGACCGACTGCGAGGCGGTGCTGCTGATGGAAGTCGACGGTCATGCTGCCCAAGTAGACGAACAGGCGGAGCAGGTTATGGCGCTGGCCAAAGAGGGGGGAGCGCGCGAGGTGCGGTTGGCGCAGTCGGCTGAAGAGGCGCTCAAGTTGGCTTCGGCGCGACGCACGGCTTTTTCGGCTTTGGCGCGGCTGGCACCTACGGTCGTCTTAGAGGATGTGACGGTGCCGCGCAGCGAGTTGGCGCGCATGGTGGCTTTTATAAACGAAGTCGGCCAGCGCCACCGGGTGAAAGTCGGCACCTTTGGTCATATGGGCGACGGCAATTTGCATCCGACCTTCCTCTGTGATGAGCGCGAAAAAGAAGAAATGGAGCGGGTGGAAAAGGCGATGCAGGAAGTCTTCGATTTTGCTATAGAATTGGGCGGTACGATCACGGGCGAACACGGCGTCGGTTTGGCGAAAAAACCTTTCTTGCCGGCGCAGTTAGGGGCGGTGGGCATGGATATATTGCGCCGAGTCAAAGATTCTTTCGATCCCAAGAGCATTCTCAACCCGGGGAAGGTATTCGATTGAGTCACGAGGAACTGAATCTTCTCAAGGGGTTGGACTATTCCGTGGTGCAGCAGTGCATGCACTGTGGCATGTGCCTGCCGACCTGTCCGACCTATGTCGAAACGCTCAACGAGCGCTCTTCGCCGCGCGGGCGGATTGCCTTGATGCGCGCCGTCGCCGACGGGCGGCAAGAGGTCGGCCGTATCTTGGCTGAAGAGATGTATTTTTGTTTGGGCTGTTTGGCCTGTCAGACGGCCTGTCCGGCCGGAGTGGACTACGCGCAGCTCTTTGAAAATGCACGCGCCGAAATCGAGCGCCAAGGAGTGCTCGACAGCGGCAAGCGCAAGCGCATCCGCTCGTGGACCCTGCAGTGGCTCTTTATCGAGCCGCGGCGTTTGCGGGCCTTGGGCAGGCTTATGCGCTTCTATCAGCGCAGCGGTATCGAGGCAATGGTGCGGGGCTTGGGGCTGTTAAAGCTTTTGCCCGCCTCGCTGCGCGAATTAGAAAAGCTGACGCCGCGCATTAGTCGACATTTTACGGCGGATTATCATAAGCGCTCTATCGATCCGCCGTCGCCGAGCTACAAGGTCGCCCTACTCAGCGGCTGCGTACAGGACATTGCCTTTGCCGAGATCAATGCCGATACGATCTACGCGCTGCGGCAGAATGGGTGTGAAGTCGTACTGCCCGCAGAGCAGGCCTGCTGTGGCTCGCTGCACGCGCATAATGGCGACGTCGAATCGGCGCTCGCGCTGTCCAAGCGCAATATAGATGCTTTTGCCCCGGAGACATTGGATGCAATTATCGTCAATGCCGGTGGCTGTGGCTCGCATATAAAACACTACGATCATTTGCTGCACGACGACGGTGAGTATAGCGCCCGCGCCAAAATATGGAGCGAGAAGGTCAAAGATATTCACGAGTTTCTCACCGAAATCGACTTTCGCGTACCGCGTGTCGGCTGCGGCCAAGAGCAGGTGACCTATCACGAATCGTGTCACCTCAAGCACGGCCAGAAGGTCTCCGAGCCGCCGCGACAAATTCTGCGCTCGATCCCGGGCTTGGAATTGGTCGAGTTGGCAGAGGCGGACTGGTGCTGCGGCAGTGCGGGCATCTACAATATCACGCAGCCGGAAATGTCGATGCGCTTGCTCGATCGCAAGATGGGGCACGTGCGCAATACGGGAGTCGAACTGGTGGCCACGGGCAATCCGGGTTGTGCCATACAGATAGAGCACGGTGGCAGCCGCGAGGGAATGCCTATTGAAGTCGTGCATCCGGTATCGCTGTTGGCAGCGGCCTATAGAGCAGAGGAGCAGGAGCAATGAAACACTATGGACTGACCATTGATCTGAAGGACGATCCAGAGCTGATCGCACAATACAAACACCACCACGCCAACCCTTGGCCCGAGCCACTACAGGGCCTGCGCGAGATCGGCATTACGGATATGAAAATCTTTTTGCTCGGCACGCGCATGTTTATGTATATGACGGCGACGGACGACTTTGTCGCCGAGCGCGATTTTCCCACCTATGTCGAAAAGAATCCCAAAGCGGCGGAATGGGACGAGTTTATGCGCACTTTCCAAAGCCAGGTTTCCGAAGCTAAGGAGGGCGAATGGTGGGCCGAGATGGAAATGGTATTTGATCTGCATTTACACGTCTGATGGGGGGTAACGATGAACGGCAAAGATAGGGTGAAAGGCAAAGTGGCCATCGTCACGGGGGCCTCTTCGGGCATCGGCGCCGCGGTGGCGCTGCTCTTGGCCAAAGAAGGCGCGGCCCTATGCGTAGCCGATGTCAACGTCGAGGCGGGCAACAAAGTCGCGGCAGAGATAAAAAAGAACGGCGGCGATGCGATTTTTGTGCGCGCCGATGTCGGCAAGGCGGCACAAGTGAAACGCATGGTCGAGCGCACGGAAAAGGCATTTGGACGGCTGGATATCTTGCACAATAACGCCTATTGGGCGCGCAATGGTTTGGCTACAGACTTGGAGGAAAAGGACTGGGATCGCACGATTGATGTAACGCTCAAGGCGGTCTATCTAGGGGCCAAGTATGCCATCCCCGCCATGCGCAAGAACGGCGGGGGAGTCATTGTCAATACGGGGTCCGTGCACTCATTAGTTGGTTTTGCCGGTTTTACTGCCTACGATGCGGCCAAGGGTGGAGTGCTGGCACTGACGCGCACCTTGGCCATCGATTACGGCCCCGATATTCGCGTCAATGCCGTGTTGCCCGGTGCCATTCTAACACCGGCCTGGAAGGGTGTCTCAAAGAAGGATCGCACACATTTTGCCAAGATGGTTCCGGCCAAAAGGTTGGGGGCGCCCGAGGATATTGCGCGCGCCGTGCTCTTTTTGGCTTCGGACGAGGCTTCGTTTATAACCGGCACATCGCTCACGGTAGACGGCGGTATGTTGGCGCGCACTGAATAAGGAGGAGGGGGCATATGCTCGCAGAGCAAGAAGTAATGATAAGACCAACTACGAAACCCAAGAATCCCTGTTTTTCCTCTGGTCCTTGTGCCAAGCGCCCGGGCTGGAGTTTAGACGTACTAAAAGAGGCGGCACTGGGCCGTTCGCACCGCGGAAAATTGGGCAAGGCGCGCCTGGCAGAAGTGATCGAACGCACGCGCGCTGTATTGCAGATTCCCGCCGACTATCGCATTGGCATTGTGCCGGCCTCGGATACGGGAGCCGTGGAAATGTGTCTATGGTCGATGCTGGGCGCGCGTGGGGTCGATATTGCCAGTTGGGAGAGCTTTGGCAAGGGGTGGGTGGCAGACGTGGTCAAACAGCTCAAGCTAGAAGATGTGCGCCTCTTTGAAGCCGACTACGGCCAATTGCCCGATCTGTCGGCTCTAGACTGCGATCGCGATATCGTCTTTACCTGGAATGGCACGACGGCGGGCGTATGTGTAGCCGACGGGGCGTGGATCCGTGACGATCGACAGGGCCTGACGATTTGCGATGCGACTTCCGGTGTCTTTGCGATGGAGTTGCCGTGGCAGAAGCTCGATGTCGTGACCTACTCGTGGCAAAAGGCGATGGGAGGTGAGGCGGCGCACGGCATGCTCGTGCTCAGCCCGCGCGCGGTGGAGAGATTGGAATCCTACGCGCCTTCTTGGCCGCTGCCCAAGCTCTTTCGCATGACTAAGAACGGCCAACTCAACGAGGGGATTTTTGCGGGCAGTACCATCAATACGCCGTCGATGCTCTGCGTTGAGGATGCTATCGATGGGCTCAAATGGGCCGAGTCGATTGGCGGTTTGGTTGAATTGGTGCGGCGCTCGCAGGCCAACTTGCAGGCCTTTGATGCATGGGTGCAAGAGAGCAAGTGGGTCGCTTTTCTTGCCGAGTGCGAAAAAACGCGCTCCAGCACTTCGATCTGCCTTAAGATCAAAGATCCGTGGTATCTCGGCCTGACAGAGCAAGAGCAGCGCGTCAAGGCCAAAGAGTTGGTGTCGCTCTTAGAAAAAGAAGAAGTGGCTTACGATATTGGCGCCTATCGCGATGCGCCGCCTGGACTACGTATCTGGGGGGGGTCGACGATCGAAGTGGCTGATACAGAGGCGCTGTTGCCGTGGTTGGATTGGGCGTGGACTCAGGTAAAGAGCGCAAAATAGAAGCGCGCCCAACCTGCCAAGAGAAGTAGCTCTGTCCTTAGTCGAGGAGGACAGAGCCGCGGTTTAGATGTACTGTGTGCGTCGGTTTACATGGGCGTGCTCAGTTCGGATCCACGATTTCTTCATAGGCGTCCAGCATAATTTCCCCGATCAGGCCGAGTGCGCCTTCCCAGGCCTCTTGCACTTCGTGTGTCCAAGCCTCGCCGGCAAATTCTTCCATCACTAGGAGCAGAGTGCCGGATACCATGGGATAATGCTCCGCTTCGATGCCGTAATTCTGATGGCGTTGCCCCAGCGCATGGAGCGCCTTCTGAAGTTTGTCGGGATCGCGCAGATTGTTGGCGACGAGGACGAGCGAATTAATGAGGTGTTTTTGTTGTGCTGCCATATCTACGCCTTCAAAAAACGGTTCCGCCTCGGGGTAGTCAGAAAATAACCTAGCGTAAAAGCGCTCGACCAATTCGGGGGCGTGTGGCGCCAGCAGGGCAAAGCTATCTTCGAGGATGTCGATGGCCAGTTCCGTTTGTCCATTGCCATCCGCTGCGGCGGTTTCTGCCCCGGTGGTATCTTCGGCGCTGTTTCCGCCCGTGATGGCACCATTGCCAACCGAATGTGTTTCGACTGCTTCTTCGGGCTCTAACTCTTCTGTCGGGTCCCAAAGCGTTTCGACTTCCTCTTCTAGGCCTGGTTCGCCTTCTAGGGCGCTGGCTACTAGCCCCACTCCATTCTCGCTTATTGGCTCTGCAGACAGGTCTTCTTCTCGTTCGTCTTCGTCCGCGGTTTGCTCGAGTGCGCCATTGGTCAGCTTGGCCTGGGCCTGTCCGGCGAGTTGAGATACATCAAACGGGATGCAGGCATCGGGGTCGCTGAGCAGGATTACGCGGTCGTCGTCGCGGCTGCCGCCGTCTTCTATACGCCAGCCGCAGCGGGCATATTCACTCACGGCGCGGCGAAAAAATGCCTCGTTGACAAACGCTCTATGCTCCGTTGTATAGGAGAGCAAAACCTCTAGCGGATGCGTGCCATCATAGCGAGTGAAAATATCCCGATCTATGCTCGCAAACTGGTTTTTTATCCACTCTTTTTCATCTTCGGTCAGCGTTTTTACTTGGCGCGGTGTGATGGCCATGATAGATGCAAACTCCTGCTGATGGTGTACAAGGTCTTGTCATTCTTTTTGTATTTAGCAATTATCATGCCGTTTTTATACCATGGCATGGGGTTGTATATTTATCGATTCAAATTATTGTAAATAAAATATTTATGAGATAGTAGCTGAGTGTTGATAGTAGGGATGTCTCGGGGGATGGTGCCAAATGGCGACTCAAAACAAAAGAAATGGGTATTTCTATGCGTGGCGCGCTGGTTGTTCGTGCGTGGGGAAGAAGACAAAAAACGGGCCCCGTTCTATGATAGAGCGGGGCCCGAATCTTAACGACAAGCGAAACTTAGCGTTTCTTGACCGCTTTTTTCTTGTTGCCGGCCTGCAGTTTGTTGGCGGCACCGACCGAACCGATATGCATCGTATCATAGGCCTGTTGCGAGGTTTCGAAAGGGCCCTCGTGTGTTTTAGAACCGTGCCAATTGAGATTCGTATACATTGGGTTGGGAGCGCTCGTGTCTTTTTCGCGTTGCGCAATATGAGCCAGCATGCGCTCCTCCAACATAGCGGCGACTTTCTTTTCTTTGTTGGCCAGATTTTTGAGCTCTAGTGGATCTTCTATCAGATTGTAGAGTTCGACGCGTGGTTTGAAGTGAAAATCGGGTTCGAGCGCAATCATCAGTTTCCACTCCGGCGTGCGCCAGCCGTGTTTGCGCATCCAGGTGCATTCCGTGATATAGAACTCGGAGTAGTTGGTGGCGCGCTTGCCGGAGATTAAAGGTAGGAGCGATTGGCCGTCGAATTTCTCTTCGCTTTTGACGTTGAGCAACTGCAAGATCGTCGGCGTTAGATCCTGGTGCAGTGACATGCCTTTGACGCGTTGGCCGGCGGGCACTTTGCCAGGTAGGCGAATGATCAACGGCACGTAGAGGCAGTTGTCATACATGCCGTGATGATCGTACCAGCAGTCGTGTTCGTAGAGTGTCTCGCCGTGATCGCCGTTGATAACGATGAGTGTATCATCGACTAGGCCGAGCTCTTCAACGCGCGTGATTAGACGCTGGATACAGGCGTCCATATAGGCGATGGCGCCATCGTACTGTGCATCGATATAGTGGCGGTCGCGCACGCCGGGGGGCATCCAGTCGGCGAAAAAGTCGCAGAATGGCTTGAATTTAAAGACGGGGTCCATCGATTTGTTCTTGGGGTCGAATTCGTTGCCGCTATAAAACATGCGATCGTAGGGAGCCGGTGGCAGGTAGGGGGCGTGCGGGTCCATATGGCGCAAAAAGAGAAAGAACGGCTTGGTCGATTTGGCGAGGCGGTTCAGCTCGGGGATCGCTGCTTCGTTGAGCTTTTCTGCTTTGGGGCTGCGCCCCGTCTCCCATGAACCCCAGGCCGGATAGTCAAAATACTTGTCGAAACCGCGCGAGCTAGGGTTGCCGGTAAAACCGACACAAGAGGTGTTGTAGCCGTTCTTTTTTAGAATCTCGGGCAAGGTGCGTACCTTCTTGGGCAGCCCTCCCTGGTGGCGCAGCGCTACGACGGAAGTGGAAAAACAGTCCTTGCCCGTAAGCATGGACGCGTAGGCCGAAGTCGTGGGGATATGTGGCGAGTAATTCTGTTCAAAGAGCACGCCACCTTCGGCGAATTTGTCGATATGGGGCGTGGTCTGGCGCTCGTAACCGTAGCAGCTCATGCGGTCGGCGCGCAAAGAGTCGATACCGAAGACGATGAGATTGGTTTTTTTAGTGGGCATATATCCTCGTTTGAAAATAGATAGTTCTCGTTGGGGCAAATGCTAAAGCCAGAGCGCTTTATCGTCAAGAGGGCTGGGCAAATTGAGCAGTATGGCGACTTTGTTTAGATTTCGGCGCAACTGCTTAAAGGAATGAAAGACTATGCGTTTTGTGTTTTTAGTGCTCATGCCTTGGTTTTTTCTGTGTTGTTCGACACTAGAAGAGCCGCCGCCCGCTACTTCCGCCGCTGAGGATGTGGCTATTGTAGAGAGGGCGCATGTAGCGAAGGCTGTTGTGGGCGGTGTGGTGGTGCCGGTCGCCAAACCGTCTCCTACGGCGAGTGCGGGCCTCTGGATGGTTGCGCTAAATGACGCGGCGGCGGGGGATAGTTTGCGAATGCAGGCGGCTGACCATCTGCTGCAAATCGATTGTGAAACGCTGGCCCTATCGTATCGCTCAAAGGGCAATATACTCCTGATCCGAGCTCTAATCGAAGATAAAATAAAAGAAAAGGACGAGTCGGTGCTGCCGCTATTATTGCTGCTCTTTAAACAGGTCGACAGCGAGGAGCGCATAGACTTTGAGCATTATATCTTGGCTTTTGGTCGGCGTGCCGAAGCCGATCTCTATCCGCTCTTGCACGCGAATAATCGCAGTGTTGCCCTTAGGGCAATGGATACGCTCGCTAAGATGCGCTCTAGCCCGGCGGCCGATACCATCGCGCATTTTTTGCGCCATGAGTCGCCCTGGATGCGCATGAGTGCCGCCCATGCCCTGGGAGAAATTGGCGCCCAAGGGGCGGTGGGTCACCTGGTGGAAACTCTGAATGATAGCGCCTATGCCGTCGTCAACGCCGCCTTGGTCGGGCTGGGGCGCTTAAAAGCAGTCGAGGCCTATGAGCCGATTGAAGGACTTTTGGTCGCGGCCAACAAGCATGTCCGCAAACACGCGGCCATGGCGCTGGGCGAATTGGGTGATCGCCGCGCTTTGGAAAAGGTGCGGGCCATAGCGGCTAATGACGGGGATGCGGGCGTGCGTTTTATGGCGACTAAGGCCGTGGAGAAGCTGGAGAAGGTGCGTTGAGGAAACTGTTTTTTCTGTGGAGTTTTATAGGGCTGATGATCGCGTGCGATGAGGGGAAAAAATCGCTCGATTCTCTTTCTGAAGAAGATGGCATTATCGAAGAGCCCGGGGCGGAGAATCCGCTGGAAGGTTCGGAGGAGGCGGGCGGTGGCGAGGGGGCAGGTGAGGGCGCTTTACCCATTGCTCCAGCGGATCCTCCCTACGATGTCTCCGTCATTTTCCCCAGTGGTTTGCGCGTGGATGGTCTGACGCCGGTGCCGGCATTGAGCGCGACCTATCCGAGCGCCGGTAGCAGTCGCTTTCCCTTTGTATCAGACCAGGAGAAACACTACGCGTCGGTCGGTTATTTTATGGAGATCGCCGCGCTGTCTACACCGCTGCGCCAAAGACAGGTCGCCGAGAATTTTTCGCTCAATGAATACGTGCGCATTCCCGAGCGCAATGGCGACGACCATATCTATATCGATGCACAAATCGCCTGGCACGCACAGCAACTGCGCAGCGCCTGGGGTGGGCCGCTCATACTGACTTCGACCTATCGCAGCCCTGAGTATAATGCCGCAATTGGCGGGGCGACTTTTAGTCGTCATATGTATGGCGATGCCGTAGATATTCGCGCCGACAACGAGGGCATGGCGCTGGACCTCTACAATCTCGCCAAATTTCTCGATGTGAGTTATCTCGATTCGCCAGACCAGACGATCCTCGGTCGCAGCACGCCGTGGATACACCTAGACGATCGCGGCTGGCCGCTCAATACTCCGGCGACGCGATAGGAGATA
>JBLHGI010000085.1:0-18942 GCA_047616505.1 Planctomycetota bacterium | reverse complement strand
ACGCACAAAAGGCTTTAGAGTACCAGCATTCCACGCGCCGTCGCCATTCTCATCAAAAAAAGTCCATAGCGTATAATCACCAGGTAAGAGCCCAACAAACGCGAAACGACCATCGCTCTCGCTCTGCACCGCATAATGACGCAGAGCCTTCTGATCAAAGGCATGCACTTCAACCCCTCCTTTGGCACCTACGACGCGACCATATAAAGAGGCCGTTGGCGTGGCAACTTCAAACGCTACTGTCAACACGCTATCTGTTATCGCGTTCTGCGCGCGATCCCTCCAGGCCTCACCGCGCAATTGCAGTATCCGTTGGCCCGTTTTCCAAGGCTGGTTCGGCGTAAATGCCACGCGCACTGGAGAAACCCACTGCCAGCGCCCCTCGAGCGCCTGCGTCGAGTCTAACGTTACTTTCGCGTCCGAGCTCGTTTCCATAGCCTCGCTAAAGAGCAGCTCTACGGGCTCGTTGGGCAACACGCGCTCGACGGCCAATCCGAGAAATACAGGCCCTTTGCGGTCTGGGCGCCCACCACCACGCACCGACTCCTGCCACTTGAGCTTGCGTGCATCCAACTCAATATTCTCAACGACGTACTCGCGCCCAACTTCCTGCTGTGCCGTTTGAGCATAGACCTTGTGCAGATCCTCCCCCACATAGAATGGCCCAACTGCTAAACCGCTGATGCGCAGCGCCAATTGCAATGGGTCTACCGCTGCCGAAAATAGGAGTAACAGCGCGTGATCATGTATCGATTGTATCCGCTCTAATACGACGTCGGCTACCTGCCGCTGCGCCAGGAGTAAGTCACTGGCCTCGACAAGTGAGTCGCCGACTACAACATCCGCCGCCGGTAGCGCCACCCATTCACCAGCACTCGGCTCCACATCGCGATCGCTATCGACAAAGGCTAATAATCGATAGGCGCCCGGTGCCAAATTCTGAAACTCGTACTGGCCATCCACCCCACTCTGCGTCTGATACGCTGGAAGCTCGACTCCTATTTTTCCGCTAAAATGCGCCAGGTCATACGCCCAAACATGAGCACCTCGCTCCGGCGCATGTCCCTTGTAAACCCGACCAGACAGCACCCCCTGATCCAAGCGATTCCCCGTAGAAAAAGCGAGTGAGAACGATTGCTCCAAAGCATTGCCACGCACATCGCGCGCGCCCGTCCCCACCGTTGCGATATAGGTGCGCTGCGGCCGCAATGCCATTTTTAACCGCAGGCTGCGACCGCGCCAATCGAAATCTAACGGCCCAGATGGGGATATAAAAATAGCCTCTTGTGTGCGCCCTTGGTCCATCGCCTCGCTAAAGGTGATCTCCACCACCGAGGTCAGCGGCACTTCCAAAGCATCGAGTGCGGGATTGTGGGTCAGAATTTTCGGCGCTATTTTGTCGACGGGGCCCCCTTGCGGCGGTCCCATTTTGGCACAGGAGCAGAGCAAACCCACGACCAGCAGCAACGAACGCATCAGAGCACGTAGCGGCTCAGGTCCTCAGATTCGAGCATATCCCTGAGCTTTTCGCAAACATAACGCCGACTAATATGCAGCCGTTTCTTCTTCACGTGGGGCGCATCAAAGAGCACTTCATCGAGCAGTGCTGACATCACCGCGCGCAGGCGGCGAGCACCGATATTCTCGCTCGACATATTGGCATGATGAGCGATATGAGCAATCTCTTTAACGGCCTCAGGAGCAAAGCGAAGTTTGATTCCTTCTACCTCCAACAGCGCCGTATATTGGTGTACCAGTGCTCCCTGCGGTTCGGTCAATATCCGCCCCAACTCCTCTTCACCCAACGCATTCAGCTCAACGCGAATGGGAAATCGCCCCTGTAATTCGGGCACCAACTCGGATGGGCGCACCGCGTGAAATGCACCCGCCGCGATGAAAAGAACGTGGTCTGTGTGCACCGTGCCGTAGCGGGTCGACACCGCCGCCCCTTCGACAATGGGCAACAAATCCCTCTGCACTCCTTCACGCGACACCTCGGCCCCGCCCCGCCCTGCCTCGCTGGCAATTTTATCGATCTCGTCGACAAAAACAATGCCCATTTGCTCGGCGCGTGCGACGGCCTCGACAATCACGGTCGACATATCGACCAACTCCTCAGTTTCCTCCTGTAGCAGTTGGCGCCGTGCCTCGTTTACCGACACCTTGCGCTTGCGCCCGTCTTGGGCGACTAGTCCCGACAAGGCGTCCTGCAGATTTCGACTAATTTCTTCGGTCGCCGCCATAGGGCCAAAGACCTCGACTATGGGCGGGCGCTCGCGCACGTCCAGCTCCACTAATTTTTCGTCCAATTCCCCTTTGCGCAGTTGCTCGCGCAATATCTTGCGCTCCGCACTACTGTCTGCTAATTGGTCGAGCAGACGTTTCTCGACTCGGCGCAGCGCCTGCTTTTCGACCTTCGCCGCGCGTTCTTGACGCACCATATGCACGCTCTGCTCGACGAGATCGCGCACAATGCTCTCCACATCGCGACCGACATAGCCAACTTCCGTAAACTTCGAGGCCTCCACCTTAACAAATGGCGCACCACTCAGTTCGGCTAAGCGACGGGCAATCTCCGTCTTCCCCACCCCTGTGGGACCAATCATAATAATGTTATTGGGGACGATCTCACTGCGCAGTTTCTCATCGACTTGCGTGCGCCGCCAGCGATTGCGCAAAGCGATAGCCACTGCGCGTTTGGCTTCCTCTTGGCCAATGATATAGCGCCCCAACTCAGCCACGATTTGTCGCGGCGTCAAAACGCGTATCACAGTTCCACCAAACTAATTTCGCCGTTGGTATATATACACAGCTCGGCAGCTATTTCCAACGAGCGCTGCACCACCTGGCGCGCGCCCAGCCTCGAAGCATCCAAATAAGCGCGCGCTGCCGCCAGCGCAAAAGGTGCCCCCGACCCCACCGCCAACACATCATCATCGGGCGCTAAGAGGTCACCTTCGCCCGTTATCAACAATGAACGAGTCTTATCCATAGCGATAATCATGGCCTCCAAACGGCGCAAATAGCGGTCGGTGCGCCAATCGCGCGCCAACTCGTGTGCCGCTCGTTCCAAGTTGCCATTGAACTCTTCCAAGCGCCCTTCCAACTGATCTAAGAGCGCCATCGCATCGGCCGTCGCCCCAGAAAAACCCACGAGCACTGAGTCGTCGTAGAGCTTGCGCACTTTGCAGGTGCGGTGCTTGATGACGATATCTCCCATCGTCACCTGTCCGTCGCTGCCGAGCACGACCTTGTCGCCGATGCGCACGCCCAGCACGGTCGTCGCGTGTCTTTCCATTATCTTTCTTTATTCGTTGCGCGGATGAGCTTGAGCATAGACGCGCTGCAAGCGCTCTAGCGTTGGTTCCGCATAGGCTTGAGTGGAAACCACGGTAGCATGGCCAAGCATTTCCTTTACAGATGCCAAATCGGCACCCGCGTGTAGTAAGTGCGCAGCAAAGCTATGGCGCAGCAAATGTGGACTGAGGGATTCTCCATCAACGACGCGGTGTAGATAGCGCTGCACCACGCGCTGCACCGTGCGCCGACTCAGGCGTCTACCGCGACCATTGAGAAAGAGAGCACCGACCTCTACTTGTGTTATATCCATCTCTAACAACAGCTCGGCGCGACGTTGAACATAGGTTTTGAGCGCCTTCAAGGCCAAACTGCCCACCGGCACAACCCGCTCCTTGCCTCCCTTGCCCCCCAGCTTGAGAATGCCCTCCTCTAAGTCGAGCGCGCTTAGGTTTAACTCAACCAATTCGCCCAGACGCACGCCGCCGCCGTAAAAGACTTCAAGTATGGCGCGGTCGCGAGCCCCACTCGAAGTCGCAGCGTCAGGCAACTCAATCGCCTCCTCTATTTTTTCGAGCGACAATTGAGGGCGCGGGCGCTGTTCGACCACGGGCGCGGCGACACCACTAGCCGGGTTGGCCGCGAGTACCCCTTCGCGACAGAGAAAGCGAAAGAAGGTTCGCAGCGCCGTTAGCTTGCGGGCCATCGTGCTATTTTTCATACCGCGCATCCGTAGGTCTTCTATAAATTCACTCACCGTTTCACGTTGGATCTTATTGAGCGGTAGGAGCGCATCATCGACACGCGGGTAGAGGAAGCGAGCAAATTGTTGCAGGTCGCAGCGATAGGATTCCAAGGTGTTGCCAGCGTAATTGCGTTCGACACGCAAATACTCGATGAAATGGCTTATGCCATCTTCGGCGCCGGAGCCTCGGTGAAGTGCAGCGGGCATGAATATGCTCTAGTTATAAGAGACGGGGCGCAACACGAACGCACTCAGGCAGCCTGAGCGTTCTCGCTTTCGCTTTCATTTTCTTCGTGCTGTGTACTGCAGACCTTACAATGCAGAACAGAAGAGCCACCACGGCTATTCTTCTCGTAGAGCATCGAGGCACCACAGTGGGCGCAGGCCTGGGCCACGGGTTTTTCCCAACTGGCAAACTTACACGTGGGGTACTGATCGCAGCCGTAAAAAACCTTGCCTTTGCGCGATTGTTTTTCGACCACTTGACCACCGCACCCATCTTCGGGGCAGGAGACGCCCAGATAAAATGGTTTGACGCTCTTGCAATCTGGATACGAGCTACAGGCTATAAATCGCCCATAACGACCCGTTTTTACGATCATAGGAGATTGGCACTGGTCGCAAATCTCGTCCGTCTCCACTTGTTCGTGTTCTTCTAATGGCTTGGTATTCTTGCACTCGGGATAACCTGGACAGGCCAAAAAGCGCCCATTGCGCCCCCACTTGATAACCATGTTGCGGCCGCATTCCTCACAAATGATATCAGACTCTTCCTGCAGTGCCTGCTTGAGTTCCTTGCGGCGATCGGTGGCATCCTTCAGATTGTCCTTCCACGAGGCGTAAAAATTACGCACCGTATCGACCCACTTATCATCACCCGCTTCAATGCGGTCGAGCTGGTCCTCCATATCGGCCGTAAAACTAACGTTGAAGACATGCGGAAAGGTCTCGACCAATAGCTTGTTGACCGTATGACCGCGCTCGGTCGCCAGAAAGTAGCGATTGTCCACCTTCTCGACGTACTCGCGGTCCTGGATCGTGGTGATAATCTGCGCATACGTCGAAGGACGACCAATACCCTGTGCTTCCAACTCTTTGACCAACGAGGCCTCCGTGTAACGCGGCCGCGGCTTGGTAAAATGCTGTTCGGGCAATAATTCGTTCAACAACAAAACCTGTTCGGCGGCGATATCATCGGGCACGGAGCCCACTTCGTCGTCGTCGTCATCTTTGCTCTCACTGTAGAGCACCGTGAAACCGTCGAACTTAACAATATTGCCCGTAGACCGGAGCAAATAAGGCCCAGCATCGATATTGACCGTGGTAATACTCAAGATCTGCGGTTTCATCTGCGAGGTGACAAAACGCTTCCAAATAAGCTCATAAACGCGTGCCTGATCTTGTGATAACAAACTTTTAATCTTGTCTGGATGCAAAGCTACTGAAGTCGGTCTAATGGCCTCGTGCGCATCTTGAGCATTTTTTTTGGTCTTATAGACATTCGGCTCATCAGGCACGTAATCGGCACCGTGTAACTGGCCAATCTGTTCGCGCACTTCAGCTATAGCATCGTCGGAGACACGCACTGAATCCGTACGCATATAGGTAATCAGACCGCGCGTCTCACCTTCTACTTCAATACCCTCATAGAGCTGTTGTGCCACGGCCATTGTGCGCTTAACCGAGAAACGCAGACGACGGGCACATTCCTGTTGCAGCGTACTCGTCGTAAAGGGCGGCGACGGACGGCGTAATTGGTCGCGCTTTTTGACTTCGTTGACAACAAATTTTTGCTCTTTGAGTTCGGCGACGATCCCGCCGGAGACTTCTTGGCTGCCGATTTCTAGCTTCTCGCCTTCTTTTTGGTGCAAACGAGCGCGAAATGGAACCGTCCCCTCGCGACCGACGAGTGCCTCGATAGACCAATATTCTTGTGGATCAAAGGCGGCAATTTCCGTATCGCGCTCGCAAATAATACGCAGTGCGACGGACTGTACCCGACCTGCCGATAGGCCGGAGTGAATGACCTTCCACAGCAACGGGCTAATCTCGTAACCAACGAGACGATCGAGCACGCGCCGCGCCTGCTGCGCATTGATCTTCTGCAGGTCCAACTCGCTCGAAGCATCAATAGATGCACGCACGGCCTTGGGCGTAATTTCGTTAAATAAAATGCGTCTTACATCATCGTCTTTGCGCGCAATAGCGTGCGCTACGTGCCAAGCGATTGCCTCCCCTTCGCGATCGGGGTCAGTCGCCAGATAAATCGTATCGACTCCCTGCGCCGCCTTGCGCAATTCCGTGAGAATCTTGCCCTTACCGCGAATCGTTACATAGCGCGGTTTGAAATCGTTTTCAACATCAATACCCAACTCTTTAGGCGGTAGATCGCGCACGTGCCCCATGCATGATTTAACCACAAAATCGCTACCTAAAATCTTGTTGATCGTCTTCGCCTTAGCCGGCGACTCGACAACCACCAGTGACTTGCCCATGCAATCCCCCGAAAGCTCTTCGCTGTAGGTCTAATATAATATAATGTTTATGGCGCTATAATTTTATCAATATATGCACGATGTCCAACAATGGCAACCGCCCTTGACAAAGGGGCATTCGCTCCCTTTTGTAAATAAATTCACTTATTTACAAAAGGGAGAATCCGTGATCCGCAGAAAAGATCCAACGGAAATAGAGCATATTCGCGCCAGTGGACAGATCGTATTTTCCGTCCAGCAAAAGATAGAAGCACT
Source organism: Planctomycetota bacterium (assembly GCA_047616505.1). Lineage (GTDB taxonomy): Bacteria > Latescibacterota > UBA2968 > UBA8231 > UBA8231. The sequence continues at coordinate 12,150 of JBLHGI010000085.1, read as the reverse complement.
CATTGCCCCCGGCATCAGCACCCGAGAATTGGACGAGATTGCCGAAACGGCCATACGCGAGGCAGGGGCTCGCCCCGCCTTCAAAGGCTATCATGATTTTCCCGCCAGCATCTGCGCCTCGGTAAACGCCTCTATTGTACATGGGTTCCCCTCCGACGAACCACTGGTCGAAGGCGATATCGTCAGCATCGACGTCGGCACCGAACTCAACGGCTATTACGGAGACGGCGCTTTCACCATCGGCGTCGGTTCTATTAGCGCTGCCGCCGCTCACTTAATTGCCACCACGCAACAATGCCTCAACTTAGGCATTGAACAGATGCTCGCCGACGCGCGCCTCGGCGATATTTCCCACGCCATCCAAACCCATGCAGAAACGGCGGGTTATTCTATCGTACGCGAATACGGCGGCCACGGTATAGGCCGCGAGTTGCACGAGTCACCGCATATCAATAACTATGGCCATCCCGGCAAGGGACCTCGGCTCAAGGCCGGCCACGTATTCTGCATCGAACCCATCCTGAGCATGGGCAATCCGGAAGTAGAACACGAAGAGGATGGCTGGACGGTTTACACGCGCGACCGTTCGCTGACGGCACATTGCGAACACACGGTCGCCATCACCGAGAACGGCCCAGAAATCCTCACTCTTCCAAGCACTATATCGATATGAAAATCACTTTCCTAGGCACCGGCACATCTGTTGGCGTACCCCGCATCGGCTGCTTCTGCCCAGTCTGCACCTCCGACGACCCAAAAAACAAACGCTTGCGCTGCGCGTTGCACATAGAGCACGACGGCTATTCTATACTCGTCGACACCGGGCCAGACCTGCGCACCCAAGCACTCGCGTACGGCCTAAATCGCGTCGACGCCGTGCTCTTTACGCACGGACACGCCGATCATCTCCACGGTCTCGACGATGTGCGCTGCTATTGTTTTGATCGCGACAGCCCCTTACCTTGCCATGCCGATGCGCGCACAATCGAGCGCATTGAACGCGTATTCGACTACGCCTTCGACAAGAATGCACCGAGTACGACGCCACAAATCGAACTCGTAGAAATAGACGGCGCCTTCGAATTATTCGGTTTAAAAATAGAACCGCTATCAGTCTATCACGGCCGCCTGCCCGTGCTCGCCTTCCGTATCGGCTCCTTCGCCTATGTCACCGATACCAATCGCATTCCGCAAGAGAGTATGACTCAACTACAGGACTTAGACGTATTGGTACTAGATGCGCTGCGCCACAAGAAACACCCCACGCATTTCAACGTTGAGCAAGCTTTAGAAGTAGTAGAAGAGCTAAAACCCAAGCGCACTTATTTCACCCACATGGCCCATGAATTAGAGCACCACGCAACCAATGCCGCACTGCCGAATCAAGTGCAGCTGGCCTATGATGGGTTGGAATTAGAAATATCATGAGACCCTGCTACTAATAAAAAAAGGGCGCCGCTGTCTCCAGCGACGCCCCCGCCTCATGCTCTCTACTGCCGTTTAGCTTAGCACTTAGACCAACCGCAGTGCTTGCACATCAGGCAGCTATTCTCGTGCGCTACCGCCGAGCCACATTCTGGACAGGTCGTCGTCGTCTTACTACCACTATTGCCACTCTGTGCGGGAGGCTGCAAACTGACTACCTGCCCCTGCAATTGTGGTTCGGGCAATGCTTCGACACTACCGAGACCAATCCTCCGTTGGACATGGCGCTCGATGGCTTTGCCAATGGCATCTGGAGCCGACAGGACGAGTTCGCCATTTTCCCATACGGGACTTGGCCCAGAAATGCCCTTTAGCTCGCTAATAACTTCCTGCGGATCGACACCAGAGCGCAACGCCAACGAGATCAGACGACTGATCGCCTCCGATTGCGCAGCGGCGTTGCCCCCCGCCTTGCCGATCGTGCTGAAGACTTCGCAAATGCCAAACTCGTCTTCATTGATCGTAACGTAGATCTTGCCCTCACCGGTATTGATACGCTCGGTAATGCCCTGCGTAACGGCCGGACGGCGACGGCGATGGTGATAACCATCCTGCGTCGTCGGTGCCGCCTCAGCAGCTCCCTCCAACTCGGCTTCCGCCTCCTTGGGCTTGTCATCGGTCTTCAAGATGCCCTCGCGGCTGCCTTCGCGATAAACCGTAATGCCTTTTAAGCCTTCTTTATAGGCCTCGATATAAATATCGGCCACCGTTTCTACATCGATCTCCTCGGGCAGGTTGATCGTCGATGAGATGCTACTATCTGTATACCTCTGTATTACGCCCTGCATCTTAACGCGGAAATACGGATCGATTTGGTGCGCGGTGCGCACGTAATCGGGCAGGTCTTCATCGCTGCCAAACACATCTTTGACCAGCGGGTGATACACTTTGTACTCACGAAAACTCTCCCCGTCGTGCTGCTTGACGCGACGCGTGTAGCTAGTGCAGAAAATCGGTTCTATACCCGAGGTCGTCTGCGCTACGATCGACCCCGTGCCCACCGGCGGCATAGTGATCAGCGTGCAGTTGCGCAGGCCCTTCTCCTTAATCCGCTTCTGGAGGTTCTTGGGCAAGCTCTGGATGAACTTGCTCTTGGATAATCCCTTCCAGTCAAAGATCGGAAAAGCGCCCTTTTCCTCGGCCAAATCGATCGAAGTTTCGTAGGCGTTATGACAAATCGTCTGCATGATCTGCTCAATCGTCTCTAACGCCTCATCCGAATCGTACGCCTGGCCCATCAGCACAAAAGCATCGGCCATACCCGTGATGCCCAAACCTACCCGCCGATCAGAAGACACCGCTTCTTTGACCTTGTCGAAGGCGTGGTTGTCCATATTGTACTCAATGACATTGTCGAGAAAACGCGTAGCCACTCGCGTCGCCTCAGCAAGATCGTCGTGATTAAAGGTGCCATCGTCAGCGACGAACTTCATCAAGTTGAGGTTACCCAAGTTACAGGCCGTATACGAGGCTAAGGGTTGCTCACCGCAGGGGTTGGTACTAGTCAGCGGATTGGCATACTCCACGTTGTGATACTCGCGCATCGTGTCCCAGAAGATGATACCAGGCTCGGCAGATGAATGCGCGTTGGTGATGATCGTATTCCACAGCTCGCGGGCGCGCACCGTGCGGTACACCTCGCCCTTGAAGCGCAAATCAAAATCGGAGTCAGCCATAACCGCCTGCATAAACTCGTGGGTGATCAGCACGCTAATATTGGCGTACTGCACCTTGGTGCGGCTGGCGTCATTCTTGATGGTGACAAAGCTCTCGATATCGGGATGGTCAACCCGTAGCGTCAGCATGAGCGCACCGCGACGACCCGCCTGCGAAACGGCATTGGTGCTCTCTGAGAGCAGATTCATAAAAGCTGTACAGCCCGGCGAAGCATCTACCGTGGCATTTACAGGAGCACCCTGCGGACGCAGAATCGACAAATCCGTGCCAACGCCGCCGCCGGTGCGATAGACCATAGCCGATTCGCTCAGACAGCGGTAAATACCTTCAAGACTGTCTTCTTCAATAGGAATAACATAGCAGTTAGAAAGAGTCGGTTGGCGCTGAGCCTTATCGCGACCCGCTCCATGCATCACCCGACCACCAGGTATAAATTTGAAATCCATCAAAAGCGAGAAGAAGCGATCGTACCAGTATTCTTTGTCCTCTTCAACAGAGGCCATAGCACGGGCAATGCGGTCCCAAATGTGCAGGGGACCCGTTTCACCCGGAGCCAGGTATTTGCTGCGCAATACGTCGATGGCCAATTCATTTTCGCCGTAATATGTCTCGGCATCGGCCGCCCGTGCCAATAAATCGTCGTGCCCATTGCGCTTGAGACCATGATCTTCAAGCTGAGCCAATAAATCTTCGAGCCTATGCGTGCCCTCGGCCGCCGCACCGGAGCTTTCGTTAATACGTTCAGACGCCATTTCGCCCTCCCTTAGAGGCAATACAAAGACATTCTGCGGTCGAGGGGACGACCGCAGGGACTTGTACCTTTGGGTATATATAAAAATATAATCTATGTGGGGGAGTGAACAAAATTGCAGCTCTTGAGATACATCATCTCAACAAACTACATCATTATCACACAAGATGTTGTGTTACGTGATGTCCAAAGATAGATAGATAGCGGAGGTTGTCAAGCCGTATTTTACAATCTAATCACAATATGCTGTGGCACGCATTTATTGCTATACTAGTTGTTGGTGAGCTGCTCCAATTCGCGCACAAAATCGCTCTTATCTTTGAATTGGCGATAGACCGATGCAAAGCGCACATAGGCAACATCATTGACTCCGCGCAGGTGATCCATAACCAATTCACCAATACGCGTACTCTGAATTTCCTTCTCGTTCAAATTGCCTAGATCCGTCTCTACGCGATCGACTAATTGTTCTATGTCTTCGGCTGAGACCGTCGTTTTATAACAGGCCAACTGGATTTTGCATAGTAATTTAACTCGATCGAAGGGTTCGCGACGACCGTCGGCTTTAATAATAGTCAACGGCACATTCTCAATGTATTCGTAGGTCGTAAAACGCTTGTCGCAGTTAAGGCACTCGCGGCGACGGCGGATGGCCATGCCCTCGCGGCACGAGCGCGAATCGACGACCTTGTCTTCTTCGTGGTTACAATAGGGACAGCGCATAAAAAAATCCTCCCGCAAGAAGGCGCCATAGAAGCGCCTAAGAATAAGGTCCTGGGGAGGATATGAACAAAGGAGCGCGACGCGCTCCTTTGTAGAGGGAATAAAACTTAGACTAGGATAGTAAGAACAATAAGATATGGCAAGCGCTACTTCAGCTGAAACGTAAAGGGCAGACTCACCCAAACTTTGACGGGTTTATCATTTTGGATCGCCGGTTCGAATTCCCACGCTAGCGCAGCGGCCTTAGCCACCTCGTGGAAGACCTCCGGCCCCGTGATCTTGCCTATCTGCTCGACCTTGCCCTGCTTATTTACCAATGCCGTTACAAAAACCTTGCCCGTTATATTCGCCTTGCGGGCGATATCAGGATAGGTCGGCGTAACTTTCTTAGTCACTGTCGGCTGCTTTTCTACTCGCCATAACTCAACGATCTCTTCTTCTTCTTCCAATTCGACTTCTTCGAGCAAATCATCCAACGGCGGCGGCGGCTCCATATCATCCAGATCTAGATCCAAATCCGTGTCTTCAATCGTCACATCATCGGAAATATCCGGGTTATCTGTGGCCACGGGCACCACGGGCCGAGCCGGCGGCGGTGGACGCCGCTCCTGTTTGGTCTCGGGTATTTCCTCTAATTGGATAACAATAGGTTCTTCAGACTTGGCGTAGGCCTTGGCCTCAAAGGATGGGAATATCGCAAAGAGAAGGGCTTGAACTACCGCAGAAATACCGACACAGATCCATAGGACCTTGCTATAACTCAGACGTAGGTTGGCTTCGGGCTGTTTACCACGGATCATTTATAACAGCTCCCGTTTTGTGGAAAAATTGACCCGCAATGCTTCAACTTTGCGCAATTCCTCCATTACATCGGAGATTACGCCAAACTGGGAGTCTTTGTCTCCGCGCAGTGAAATGATCAACCGAGGATTAGCAGACAAACGCGCGTGCACCACTGCGCCCAAATCCGCTAACGGCACATTGAGATCTTCCATACTAATGCCCCCTGCACTATTGACCCAAATCTGCAGCACATTGCGACGGCTTTCCAACTTCTCAATCTTTTCGGCCTGCGGTAATTCCACGGGGACGCCCCTGTAGCGAACGAACACGGTCGAGACCATAAAGAATACCAGTAGTAGAAATGAAATGTCGGCCATCGACGCCGTAGGTATAACACTTCCCACTTTGGACTTGCGATTGAATTGCACGTTTTACTCTTCCGGGTTGGCTATCGAAATCTTAGTGGCACCGGCCATTTTCAAGTCATCGAGCACATCGACAAAGGTCCGATAGGTCGAGCCACGCTCAGTCTTGACCGATATAATCAATTTATCGTTTTGCGCTAGACGCCCCTCAATTTGTGCCCGCAGTTGACCCGATGGCACGGGCGTCAACTGCTCGTTTTCAAAAAAGGCCACTTGGTCGCGCGCATTGATCCACACATTGAGGATATTCTTGCTCTTTACCTCTTTTGTCTCACCAACGGGAGGCAAATGCAAAGAGAGGCCTTTGTCCTGGTTCATCGTCGTGGAGACGAGAAAAAAGACGATGAGCAGAAAGGCGATATCCGCCATCGACGCCGTAGGTATCTCCGGCGAGACTCGGCTTTCGCGTTTCTTGATCACGTTCAGGCCCCTTCGTGTTCGCGCTCGGCCAGCAGATCGATAAAGGCTGCCGTCTGCTCGGTCATATCGGCAATAATACCATCAATGCGATTGGCAAAGAAGTTGTAGCAGAATTGAATGATAATACCGACGATCAAACCAGCGGCCGTAGTGATAAGGGCCTCGGAAATCCCGCCAGCCACCATGGAAGGCTCTACATCACCGGCCGTTTTAATCGCCTGGAAAGCATTGATCATACCACTAACCGTTCCCAAGAAGCCGATCATCGGTGCCAGATTCGCCACCGTCGACAACCAAACCATGCCGCGTTCGAGAAAGGCCATTTCAACGGCACCAGAGTTATCGACGGCTTTCTCTACGTGGTCTATGCCGCGGTGTATGCGCAAAAGGCCAGAATGAATAACAGAGGCAACCGGGCCACGGGTCTCCGAACAAAGTTGAGCCGCCTTGTCTGGACCACCGCTTTTGATGGCCTCCTCCAGACTCTTAAAAAACTCCTCGGCATCGATCGCCGCACGCGACAGGTTGTAGAGGCGCTCGATCGCCACGGCAATGCCAATAATGAGCAATACGAGCAGGGGCCACATGGCCCATCCGCCGTCCGCGAAAAGCTTGACCATTTTCTCTCCCTCACCAATGTAGTTATGCCCCGCATATAGCGGAGCGTTTTAAATACTAATAACCAGTGCTAACCGTCTTTACCGCCAAAAAATTCTCTTTTTAGCTTTTCTTCTTCTGTCTCAGGCGGATTAATCTTCCAAATTCGCTGCTGGGCTACCCGCTTCCAAGCCGGATCGGCTTTGGCTTTCTCATAAGCCGCCAAAGCTTCGTCCTCGGCCCCCTGCCGCAAAAGCAAGTCGCCTTTGAGTACGAGCAGATGGGCGGCATCCTCTCCACTGCTAAGACCGCGTTCCAACCAGCCACGAGCCGCTTTGAGCCGATCCTCGTTCAAGTTCCATTGAACCAATTGTGCGACCGTCTCCAAATCCTTGGGGTTGGCACGCACCATGCCCTCGCGGGCCTTTAACAACATGAGCTCATCATTCTTCTCGCCAGCCAGCGTAGAAAGACGGCTATAATATGAGTAAGCATTGGCCGAATCGACCAACGCCAGCTTGAGCAAAGATTTATATCCCCCCGCGACATCGCCCGTTTCTAACTGCAGTGCAACGACACTCTCCAACTGTTCTACACTCGGTCCAGACTCACCCCCTCCCAACAGCTTGCGCCGCCACTCCAGAGCCTTGTTTATTTGACCGAGATCTTGGTATAACAGAGCCAGCATCTCGTAGAGTTCTTCATCTTCAAGGCCTGCACTAACCAGATAGTTGTAGTGAAAAACCGCGCGCTCATTGTTGCCGTCACGGCGATACAGATCGGCGAGCTTGCGGCGATGATCCGCCGCAGCGGGCTTAGAAAGCAATATTCTCTCCAAGCACTGTGCCGCCGAGTCGGCAATACCGGCTGTAATATAAATGGAGTAGAGACGCAAATTGGAATTGACGTGAAGAGAGTCCAGACCAAGCGCTTTTTTTAGGGCGACGCGCGCGCCGTCGAAATCGCGAGTCCGGTAATGCATATCACCTAAAAAGAAGTTGGCTTGGATATTCTTAGGGCTGTATATAATTAGCTTACCGTAGTATTTAATCGCCTCGGTATATTCTTTCTTTTGTCGCGATGTTTTGGCGAGAAACTTGTATTTGCGAACCGAATCGGCCGCAGCTACTTCAGCATTTGCTGGAATGCTACTCATCGCCCACAAGGCTCCGACAAGAAATATCAGAGTGCGCATTCAAATGATCCTGTTTTTAAGACGCTTACAATGACAATGCGAAATTCTAACTATAAGTAATCGCCTATTAATAGGAAAGAGCTTTTCACAATGTTATAATACCCGATATGATGGCAAAGAGTTCCTTTCATTATCACAATCGGTGCGAATCCTCATCCGGTATAAGTGTTTTGAACACACGAAACTCCGTGCGATATCACTTATAAATGCAGTAGACGTCATCGAACTTAGCCAACCGCCGTTACAAGTACACACTGCTTGCGTTACATTTACATGACAACCCCGTTTGACAAAAACGCAATCCACATGCGTTTTTCCTATACATTCGCCGAAGAACCTTCTCCATCCTGGTGTCTGAGACTATATGTCAAAATCGAACGAGCCCAAACTTTCTCTGCTAACAGATGAAAGCGAGCGCATCGTGCACATAATTGATGGAGATGTGCGCGCATTTGGCGACTTAGTCCGCCAATATTATAACCTCGCTTATAGTTTAGCCTATAAGGTCCTCGACGATCCGAGCGATGCCGAAGAAATCACCCAAGACGCCTTTGTGAAGATTCATCAGGCGCTGGATAGTTTTCGCGGCGATGCTTCATTAAAGACTTGGATTATGCGCATCGTCATGCGCCTCAGCCTCAATCGAAGGCGCGATCGTTCACGTTCGGCATGGAGGCGCTTAGGACTACATCGCGGCGAAGAGGTCGAGCTCTCAGCACCGGCTGCACAAACACCCGAAGCACAGTATATATCGAGCGAAATGCGCACCCAAGTCCGCCGTTTGGTAGACCAATTACCCGACTCTTTGCGCCAAGTGCTCATACTCAACAGCTTCGAAGACCTATCGTATGACGAAATCGCACAGATACTCGACATACCGATCGGTACCGTCTCTTCGCGATTGCACAGCGCACGCAAAAAACTCTTGCATCAACTCAAGGAGCGCGACCTCCTCTAGGCGCGCAGATAAGGCCCCTATGTTCTTCTGGAAAAAAAGCCGGCAACAACAACTTTCCGCCTATATCGATGGCGAGTTACCTCCCCCGCAGGAAATGCGCATCGGCGAACAACTCGTCTTTGATGACGGACTCAGATCGCAATTGGCCGAACTCGAACGCACAAAAGCAATTATCTCAGCCACGCTCACCCCAACACCGGCAGTCGGGGCCGAAATATTTGTCGCCAATTTAGAAGACGCAGCCCCTCGCGATATTCCCTCTCAAAAAACGCGCCGCCATCTTGCACCGGCCGCCTTAGCAGCCGCTGGCATTCTCGTGACGGCCGGCATCACGCTCGCCAGTCTTCGACGACGCGGCATTGTCTGATCCAGAGGTGATAAATGAATTGGTTTGAAAAAATGAAGAGCGGGTTGACTACCCGTATCAAACGCGAAATCCCCCAAGGCATCTGGGTAAAATGTAAGAAGTGCGGTCATTCTAACTACGAAATGGCTCTCGAACGCAACCACTGGATCTGTCCCGAGTGTAGCCACCACTACCCAATAAGCCATCAGCAATATGTCGACCTACTCGTAGACACTGATACCTTTGTAGAAACCAATGTGAATGTCGCCCCCGTAGACCCACTGCGATTCCGCGGCTATAAAGACAAGATCAAAGAAGGGCGACGGAAGAGCGGAGCCCGCGAGTCGGTGCACACGGGCACCGGACGCATCGGCGGCCATCCAGTAGCACTCTGTGTCATGGACCAGCGCTTCGTTATGGGCACCTTGGGCGCGGCTACAGGAGAAAAGATAGCACGCCTTATAGACCGTGCTATCGCCGAACGGCGCACGCTAGTCATCATCTGCCAATCGGGCGGCGCACGCATGCAGGAAAGTGCTTTTTCGCTGATGCAAATGGCGCGTGTGAGTGCCAAACTACACCAACTGTCCAATGCTGGCCTGCTCTATATCCCCATCCTGACCGACCCAACCTATGGGGGTGTAACAGCCAGCTTTGCCATGCTCGGCGACCTAATACTCGCCGAACCTGGAGCGCGTATTGGTTTTGCTGGGCAAACAGTTATCAAACAGTTTCTCGGTGCCGGCGCCGAACTGCCCGAAGGATTCCAAGTTGCAGAGACGGTATTAGAGCACGGTTTTATCGACCGCATCATCCGCCGCGACCAGTTGGCCGCTGAACTGGCAAGTCTCATCGCGCTCCTGGCCCCCACCGAAAGCGAAACTCGCCTTTCCACACACAGATAGCATGGCCCCGCTACTGGCTCCACGCGCGCTGGCAACGATTGCCTTGATGGCGGCACTTACAGCCGTCGGGGCGTGGATTAGAATCCCCTTCCCATATGTGCCGGTAACACTACAGATGAGCTTTGTCTATCTGGCGGGCGTCTGGCTCGGAGCCCGACGCGGAGCTCTTTCGCAACTTGTCTATATTGGAGCAGGGCTCATCGGATTCCCAATATTTGCCAAGGGCGGCGGTCCCCACTACCTATTGGAACCGAGCTTCGGCTATCTATGCGGTTTCCTGCCCGCAGCCTTTGCCGCAGGATTTATAACGCGGAATACCTCTTCTTATTTTGGCTATTTGGCAGCTGCTGCTGCATCTCTGTTTCTGGTATACGTGCCGGGCATTATCTGGCTTTACATTGCACTAAACTACATCCTCGGCCAGGACACTACCCCCACTACTGCTTTGAGTTTAGGCATAGCAGCCCTGCCTAAAGATCTGCTAATGGCCCCTTTGAATGCCTATCTCGGCTTGCAAGTGCGGCGCAGACTGCCCACCTTCGCCGTATAGCTAGAAGACCTCTTAATCAGAACGCATTGCCTAAATTGAAAAATATATCGACTTGTTCAACGGAATAACCGACGCCAAAACGGATTACAAAATCCTTATTCCACGATAGGCGTATAGCACCGCCAGAGCTCCAATGCATGCCGCCAACCCCGACTTCTTTCAGATCCGGCCAGACGCGCCCGACATCGAAATATCCCACCCCGTACCACTCGAGATACTGGCGAAAAAACCACATTGAGTGCAATAAGTAGCGCGACTCAGCATTTGAAAAAAAACGTACATCATCGGTAAATCGCTGCGTATCGAAGCCACGCAATGAGTGACTGCCGCCCAACCCTTTCACTCTTCGACTACCACCAATTTCCCCGTAGGCATACAGCGGTATTTCTCCAGCTAACACCTCAAATACAGCCCGGTGGGCAAAGGTCAGGCGGTCCGAAAAGCCCATGTAGCGCGTATCGGTAAAGGTATATCGCTGAAAGTTTATCTCTTCAAAAAACAGTCCAATTAATGAGTTTCGCGAGCTCTGGTAGGACCACTCGTGAAATACCCCGCGACTCGGCACAACATCGTCATCACGGCTATCCCATTCCAAGGTGACACTGAGAAAACCCGTAAAACCATCTTTGACACCGTCCGGCGTCCCCTGGTCTAAATAAAAAGCGGCTCGACCGCGTTGATCTACCTCCGTCCGCTCTAGACCGAGCCCACCCGATATCGACATGGGCCCATATATATGGCGCAACAAACTCAGCAAGATACGCGGGTCTTCCTCTAATATATAGTAGTAATAATTATCGTCTATATACTCGGGGCTATTGCGATCGACTAATTCTTGATTGAATTTGCTGTCATTGCCCAAGCCATAATAGCGGGTGCGTAAATTTCGCTCTAAACTAGCCTCTAAACGCAAACCAAACCCCGTGCCGGATATTCTTGGCACCTTGAGGCGAATGCGATTTTTTAGTTTTCCTTCCGTCGAACGCTGTATGTGCAGCGTCAGCTTGTAGCGGTAGGGGCGACGGCGATAATCGGCCCAGTGCAAGCGCGTACCATAGTTCCAACCCGTGTTGGGGCTAAAAAAGAGAAAAGGTAAACCCGTGATTCCATAAGGCACCCCACCTAGGGTGAACTGACGGCGCTTCGACAGCCAGCGCACCGCCCCAACCGTCTGTTCCGTAGCTACCAGCGGTGCCCTCGCTAGGGTTTGTGGCAACCCTCTATCGGACGGCAACAGCGAATCGACCAATGCCTCTTCTTGCGCCTCGACTCCAACCACGGCGATATGCAGTACAAATGCACAGACTTGTAGCCCGTAAAAAACCTTGTGCCAAT
>JBLHGI010000084.1:0-19028 GCA_047616505.1 Planctomycetota bacterium | reverse complement strand
TCGCCTGACCCGCACCCTGAGTGGAATTATGAATCCGGCTCTGTCACCGGACGGACGCCAAATCGTCTTTAATACATATTTCAAGGGGCGCAGCGAGATCTATCTGATGGACATGCCCGACTGGCCCGCTCTCAAGCGTCTAGATACAGAGCTTTTGGCACGTGCAGGCGAAGATAAGCCCAAACTCGCAACCCAGAGCGCAGCAACCGACAGCAGCACGAATGATAGCACGGCCGGCCGCATCGTCGCAGCGGCCGCAACCACCCTCGACACCGCCCACGCCCAAGTAGTCGTTCGAGAGACCACACCACTGACCGATCAGGGCGGGCGCCCGGATTTAAGCCAGGTGTCGCAGCTCAAAGAGCGCGCACTTTCATCTAGCGCGGTCTTATTGGCCAACACGGCCAGCGCAGCAGCCACCGCACCAGCACCCGAGGACGATCCAGCGCTCCAACTGCCAATTGCGGAACTAAGCGCGGAACTAAGCGATGCAGCGATAGACATAAATATCGAGGGTGGAGATGCCGCCCCCCTAGGCCGTCGGCGCTATACGCCCAAACTAGAGTTCGACGGTATCTCGGTGCAAATGGGCTATTTCGATGGTTTTTTCTCCTCCATCGCCCAATTGAGCATGAGTGATTTATTGGGCAACCACTCGCTGTCCTTGGCCACTGACTACGTCGCCTCGCAGGAAATCAGCAACGATTTTAATTTTGCCATGAGTTATGAGTACTACGGCAAACGCCCCACGTATCGCATGTCCGTTTTTAATTGGAACCAATACTTTAACAACAATCGCACCTTTATATACCGGGGTACCCTCGTATCGGGAATCAGTCGAGTACAACAGCGGGGCATGTTGGCCGACGCCAGTTATCCCCTCGACCTCTATCGCCGTCTCGATTTCAACTACACGTATGTAGGCGAACAAGAAGAATTGATTTGGCCACTGCAGGAGATCGGTGCAACCACTAGCACCCACCTCGTCAAGTCGGCCTATGTGCACGATTCTATCACCTACGGACTACTCGGCCCGACCGCCGGTAAACGCTATTTTCTATCGGTCGGGCGCACCCTAGATTTTGGTGGCGCCACGCGTTCGTTCTCCCATGTAGAACTCGACTATCGCACGTATGTGCGTTTGGGACGTTGGTCCGTGCTCGGGCTGCGAGGCTACGGTGTCGGTTCGCTCGGCAACGATGCTCTTTCCTATAATTTGGGGGGACCCACTTGGTTTCTGCCCTTCTATACGGGCTTCAACCTCAATACAGGTCCACTGCGCGGCTACGAATTTTCAGAGTTCACCGGCAGCCGCGTGCTCTTGGCGAATGCCGAGTTGCGCGTGCCTTTTGTGCGCGGCATTCTATTTGGCTGGCCCAGCACCTTTCTAATTCCCGCCATCGATGGCAGTTTGTTTTTTGATATCGGCACAGCCTGGAACGAGGACGACAAACTCGATCTCTGGCCTTTCTTTAATCCAGATGCCGATCCAGTCCAACAGCAATTAGCGGCAGAACGACGTCTACAAGCAGGCCTGCGTCCTGTAAACCCCTTGCGTGCCAGTGTCGGTTTCGGCTTATTGGTTTATTTTGTGTTACCCATGAACTTCGAGTTTGCCAAGCAGACGGATTTGCAGGGGCACTACTCCGATTACCAATTTCACTTCAGCTTTGGTAAGAGCTTTTGAAGCATATCTATATCATTAGTCTCGGTCTGCTGTTACTTATTGTCGTTGGCTGCGCCGGCACGAGCGGGCGCTTCAAGGCAGTCGAGTTTCGCGCCCCCTCCAGCCCCGACCCTGCGCTAGCGCCCTATCTCAAAGAAGTCGACCGCATTGGCGTTATCTGCGTGACGAATATCGAACCCTTTCGCGAGCTCGACGTCGAGAAGGTAATGGCCTTGCTATCCAACGCCACGGTCCGCGGCCTGAGTCGGTTACCCGAAACCACCATAGTGCCTCAAGACGAAATCATCTGGAAGCTCAAAGAGGTGGTCTTTGACTCGACCAGCATCTATACGGATAGCGTGCGCACAACTCTGCGCGAACGCATGGAACTCGATGCCATTGTATTTGTAGAGCTGCGCCACCTGCAAGCGCGCATGATGCCAATGACATCGACGCCCTATGGTATGAGTCCAAATCCGGGAATGGATATGAGCGTAGATTTGCAGGTCAGCCTGATCAACCTCAACACCAACCAAGTCTGGAAACAAGGCGGCGAAGAGCGCACCTTTGAGCCCGTGCGCCTGCAAATGCCCGGCGGCAACAACCAGAGCGAACGCCAACTACTCATGGCCTTAGCCCAACCCATGCAGCGATTTTTAGGACGCATCGCTCCAGCCCCCCGGCGGCAAAAGCGCCATTTCGAGGTCGGCGGCGACTAAACAAACAACTGAACTAGCACAAAAAAAACGGCTGCCCATCAAGGCAGCCGTTTTTTTATGTTCACTACTATTGAGCCACTAACGCCGTTTCTTTGTCGGCTTAGTGCTGGCCTTCGTGCTCGTCGTCTTAGAAGCCGGCGGCGATGAAGGTGAGTAAGAGCTTGGTTTTGAAGACGAGGAGGAGGAAGACGAAGAAGGCGGCGAACTTACGGAACGAACGCTACTGCGCGACTGCGGCGTCGGTGCCTTGCGCATCTGCGGCGCAACGCGCTGAGACCACACGGCTTCTTTGCGGCGCTGCTGCGCCCGGATCGCCTCTTTATCTACCGTTTTTGCCCCCCCCTGTACACCGGCCAAAGACGCGCGGATATCATCGAGTTCACGCGTATTCACGAGTTCGTAGCCAGGCGGCACATAAGAACCACGACTATCCGTATAATAAGGGTCATAACCATAGCTATAGGGGCCATAACCATAGGAGCCATAATCCGCATAGGCTCCGTAGGGATTCCGAGAAGCGCCATAACCAGAACCGCCATACCCGTAGTTGCCGTAGCCGTATGACCCACCGTAGCCGTTTGACCTCCCGTAACCACTCAACGGATATCCCGCGCCGCCGTATGCACCATAGCTACCGGGCACGCCGGGATAGCGATAGAAATCGTCATCGACCTCTGCTTCGTCATATTCGTCATAGCGGTCGGCACGCGCGGAATACTCCTCTTCCGCACTCCATTCATCATCGTGCAAACTCGCCAGCGCATTGGGGTTCTGCAGCACCGTATAACAGCCGCTGAAGGCGACACTAGTGCAACAGGCCAGAGCAAGTACCAGTAATTTTTTATTTTTCATAAGATCGCTCACTTACCTAAAAAGCACTTAGAAAAAGACCGCTTCTACCTTTAATATACACACCTACACACCCTACTCCAAATAGCTAGAAACGATATGCTATGCCGAGAAGAACGCGGGTAATGGTATTCTCTTCGCGCAGCGTATTGAGTGTCTGTGCCGCATCGAAACTTTCCTCAACTTGTTCGAAATGCCCGCGCACCCACGCCAGGTCGAGCTGTATTACTTCGTCTACCAAGAGCCCAACACCGAGCGTTATAAAACGTCTGTCTTCCACTAAACGAATGGGCGGATCGCCGCTAAACGGATCGGGATCCCGCGGCCCGACAAAGGGCAACGGATCGGTGTAAAAACCGGCGCGCAGATCCAACGCCACCGCCGGCACCTGCCATTCGACCCCCATGTGATAGCGCACGACATCTCGGTACTGGCGTTCAAAGGAAGTATCGGCGCGCAATGATTGATCGTCACCTCCCTCGTATTCACTCTGCGACCATTCTGCAAAGTGGGCACCAGCCGCCAACAGCAGACCGGGTATCGGCACATACGACCCCCCCACGCCAAACTCAAAAGGCAGCGCGATCTCGTAGCGCCCGCGGATCTCTTCGTTAGTGGCCACCGCTACCGTGCCATCGTCGTAGTCGATGCGGTTATAACCATCGGGGCTACCGCGATACGCGTAGCGCACTCCCTGTCCCAAGCCCGTGCTAATCGTCGCCCCCATACGCAAACGCGGGCGCGCGCGCGGTGAGCGCACCATCGCCCCCAACGTCGCATACCACGTGCGGCCGTAATCATCGGAAAAAGTATCGGTCGCCAAGAAACGCCGCTCTTGGAAAAAATTATCGCGGTCACTCCAAGAAAACTCGTTGCTCGACTCGTCCTCCCCCCCCGAAAGCCCCAACGTCAAGCCCAGCGAAATCGAGGGTGACACGTCCACTGCCGCCGCTAGCGAAGATAGCGCCAACTCGCCCTCGTGCTGAAATAAATGGTTTGTCAACAAGCTATCGCTCTCGTCAAAACCTCTCTGATTGAGGTTCCAGTCAAAATCCTTGACGCGGTTAAAACCGACGGCAAAGACTAAGCTACCCGTGTGGACGGGATACGGGTAAACAAACCCCAACGAACCAAAGCGCGTATTGCTCAGCTTACTATTGCCCTGTGATCCATTAAAAACAGACTGACTGTCGCGGCTATTGCGCTGAAAACCGACATATACCTCGCGCTGACGAATCTGTGCTAAACCCGCAGGGTTCCAATAAACGGCCGTAAAATCGTCGGCCACGCCGGCAAAAGCGCCCCCCATGCCCATGGCGCGCACCCCCACACCGGAAAAATTATCCACGGCCCGCTCTTCCTGCCCCCAAGCGCTGGCATACAACAAACAGACGCAAAGTGCGATACTAGTGCGCATCAGAACTCCTCAGTGTAAACGACCGCTAGTTCACGACTCGGGTCGGGGTTACCAATACCCCGTCCCAACACATTTTTAAAAAAGAAAGCTATTTTGAGCTGGGGAGCGACCATCCAGCGCGCCCCAACATTGAGGAAGCCCTCGTCCGAGTTTCCCCCCTCATTGCGCGCCAATTCGTATTCCCCGAGCAAAGACAGATCTTCGTTGAAGCTCTTGTCGACCCCCACCCAGCCCGTCAGATCATCGCCCCCTTCTTCCTCGCGGCTGATATTGGCTCCCGCATGTACTCCAAATTGCCCTAGAGAAGATGCGTAGTTCTTACTTAAGGCGAGATAAAAACCCTTTGATTTGATCTCGTAGCGACCGTTGCCATATGCGCCATATCCTTGTGTCTCGTAACCTACGACGAGTGCTGGCCAAGCCGCGCTTTCCTCTATGGCCCGATAGCGCGCAACCACTTCGACACGCGGCTGCCAATCGACGGGGCCTTGGCCAATAACCTGTTGACCGCCAAAGGACAGGCCAATCGTCATACGCTTCAAAGCACCGGCTTGCACCTGCCCCAAGACACCACCGTCGGGAAAGAGACGCAAGCCAACGGCAAAACGGCCTTTGCCGACTAGGCCAGCAGTAGGGCTATCAATCAAGCGCGCCAACTCGGCCCGCTCTGCCGCGTGGGCTACACCACACAACAACACGACCATTAGCGCCCCACCTATCCCACGTGTTATCCCCTTTGACCTACGCAAGAGCTCCTCCCTGTCTTATAGATACTCCAAGCGACCCAATTTACAACAATATTCAATTCACGGCTCAAGCCGCGAGATGACGATTCGGCGTTCATCGTCTCCTAAATACTCAAACTCTACTTCCACGCGCTTAGCCGGTAAAAGGTCCCCAGCGCGCTCAGCCCATTCCACCAAACAAATACCGACGCCGTAAAAATATTCTTCAGCCCCGAGTGCTTCGAGATCGTCCTCACCGCTCAAGCGATAGAGATCAAAATGATAGACCGGCAAAGGTTCGCCGTTGAACTGGCCGCCGTATTCGTTAATGAGAATAAAAGTCGGGCTAGTGACATAGTCTTCTACTTTTAGCGCCTGACATATTCCTTGGATCATACAGGTCTTGCCGCTGCCCAAATCACCGCGAAATGCCACGAGCGCACCGGGCTGCAGCGCGGAAGCCAGTTCTACGCCCAACCGATGGGTCTCAGCTGGCGAGCAAGTGATCGTCTCTTTACGTAGCTCCATCGCGCTCTATTTCGGCTCCAGAATAGCGACCGGCAACACCATCTCCTCGAGCGATATGCCTCCATGCTGAAAAGAATCCTTATACTGGCGCTGGTATTCATTAAAGTTCGTTGGGTAAACGAAATAGGAATCCTCTTTAGCAACAATAAAATTGGACCCTAGTCCCGTGTTCGGCAGACCGTACGTCTCCGGTTTCTCAATCATCAACGCGTCGCGCTTTTCACAGCGCAGATTGCGCCCGTACTTGTAACGCAAATTGCTCGATGTATCTCGATCGCCGTGCACCATGGCCGCGCGGTTACAGCGCACAGCGCCATGATCCGTAGTCAACACCACCACTGCATTCGTGCGCGAAACCGCCTTGAGCGTCTCAAAAAGCGAGGAATGACTAAACCACGATTTCACCAGGTCGCGGAAGGCCAATTCGTCGGGCGCCATCTCCTTGAGCAGCTCCGATTGCGCTCGGCCATGTACCAACATATCGAGAAAATTGTAAACCACTGAGACCAATGGCCACTTGCCGAGGGAAGGAACCTTGCGCGTCAGGCTCTGTGCCTCATTGGTATCCAACACTTTGACATAGTGCGAACCCGGCTTGAGTTCTACTCCCATATCGGCGACCTGATCATCGATAAATCGGTGCTCGTGGCGATTGAGGCTATTTTCGTTATGCTCGACATTGCCCCACAACTTAGGGTATTTAGCAGCGATTTCGCTGGGAAATAAACCGCTAAAAATCGAATTGCGCGAAAAGGGCGTCGCCGTTGGCAAGATCGAGTAATGATACGAGCGCTTGATGTTGAAGAACTCGGCTAACTGCGGCTCCATCACCATCCAATGATCTAGGCGCAAACAGTCAACTACAACAAAAAACACCTGGCGCCCAGCCTCGATATAAGGCATGACATACTCGGGAACTACATCGACTGAAAGCGGCGGTGAATCGGCCTCTTCAGCCACCCAACTGACGTAGTTGCGCTCGATAAAACGGCCAAACTCGTGGTTGCACTCACGCCGTTGGTCTCCGACCATCTGCTGCAGCCCCGCATCTCCCAAGCGCCCCACCTCTATATCCCACTCACAGAGCTGCCGATGTACATCAATCCAAGTTTTCCAATCCACATCACCCGAAATTTGCTCGCGGATCTTACCGGCCTGCGATACGTAATTTTGCCCAGCCTGGCTCTGGCGAATTTGCCGCGAGTCGAGAATCTTCTTACAGGCCATAAAAATCTGGCTCGGATTGACAGGCTTCGTGAGATAGTCATCAATTCGCCGGCCAATCGCCTCGTTCATCAAGTGCTCTTCTTCGTTCTTCGTAATCATAATCACAGGCACATTCGGGTCGATTTCTTTTATCTGCTCCAGCGTCGACAACCCGTCTAAGCCCGGCATCATCTCGTCGAGCAGTACGATATCGAAGGGGCGCTGGCCGATCAGTTCAATCGCATCTTTGCCATTATTAACCGGCGTAACTTCATATCCTTTCTCGTTGAGAAAACGGCGGTGCGGCCGCAGTAGGTCAATTTCATCATCGGCCCAAAGGATCTGGCGTTTGCTCTCTTCCATTTAACAGCTTTCTTTTTAGCATCTAAGAAGTTCGTCATCACTATTTCTAAAACGGTTATCTGCTTTCTCGCGTTCCCTCATTCTCCAAAAGGCAAAACAATCTCAAAGGTCGTGCCCTCTCCAGGTACGCTCTGAACAACGCTAATACGGCCACCGTGGTATTCCTCTATGATGCGTCTCACAAAGGCAAGCCCAAGACCCCAACCGCGTTTCTTGGTGCTAAAACCCGGCTCAAATACGCGTTTTATATTTTCGGGTTCAATCCCACGTCCATCGTCCCGAAACGTAATCTGCACGGATCCATCTTCGGGCATCTCCACTAGGTGAATCTGAATTGCACCTGTTTGTCCATCCATGGCATCAATTGCATTT
The DNA here is from genome assembly GCA_047616505.1 of Planctomycetota bacterium. Classification (GTDB taxonomy): domain Bacteria; phylum Latescibacterota; class UBA2968; order UBA8231; family UBA8231. The sequence goes on along the minus strand of JBLHGI010000084.1, from coordinate 11,183 downwards.
TTGAACAAATTTTCAAATGCCCAGCTCAGAAGCTCGGCGTTGAGTAAAATGGATCGCGCTCCGTCCTGGCGTTCTATACTAATATCGTGGCGCCCGAACTGGGGGCCCCGATGGCGAAAATATTCTATCGTTTCTTCTAAGACCCCTCCCACATCCGTCAGCACCAACTCGGGGATGGAACCAATCTGGCTAAAACGCGAGGCAATTTGGTTGAGATGGCGCATATCTTCCTCCATCTCGCCGACCATCTGCCCAATCCGCGCCAAACGCTCTTCGCGTTGCCCTACCGACTCGCCATCGATTTCGTTACGCATCAATTCTAACCACCCCGACAGCGAGGAAAGTGGCGTGCCCAACTGATGCGCCGTCTCCTTCGCCATACCCACCCAGATCGAACGTTGCTCACTGCGCTTTATGTTGCGATAACCGATGTAACCAACTAACAAAAAGAGCAGGAGCACACCTATCTGTACTACCGGTGCCAGCGAAATACGGTTGACTAGATCCGAACTGCCATAGTGGATATAGTGCTCGGCCGGTATATAAAATGATAGCGGCGCCTCCCTGTCCCCCATACTCCTCAAACGGTCTCGCACTAGTCCGAGTGCCTCTGGACTCTTATCGTCCTCGGCGGGCAACGTGTGGCCACGCCAAGTGACGATATTGCCGTCGCTATCTGTTATGACAGCTTGCATGCCGTCGTAGTGGAGATAACTGAAGCCTTCTGATGGCACGGCAAACTCAAGAGGTCGTCGCGCGCGTATCTGCTCCAAAGCGAAACGCACCTGTATCAGAGCCGCCGCCGTGGTGTCGGCCTCATCTGGTAACCCATCACCGCGCCAGCTTGCGATATCTCCCTGAATATCCGTAATAATGACGCGACGCCCGTCGACGTAAAGCCGGCCAGGCGTTATAGAGGACAAATAGTATTTGATCGGCGCATTCTCTGCATCCATCTTGCGCATGAGACGCCGCAGTGCCTTCTCGTATACGCTATCTCCAATGGCAATGGCCGTTTCCTGCCCGCGCCAAAACGCTAGCGATGCAAAGAAACTGTCCTCGCGGCCATTTACTATATCACCCAAGCCGCGTTTCTCGGTGATTTCTCCCCGAAAGTTGGTTATAATACACGGAAAGTCGACCTGGGGATTGTTGATGACTTGGGTGAAAATAGTCATCGTCTGTTCTTCGGTAGCCAAAGGCGCAAAAGAGATCAAGCGGGCATAGAGGTCCACTCGATTTTTTTCTTGCTCGCGCAGTTCACTTGTCAACGATTCGTTGTATAGCAAAAATGCGAGAATTGCAACAATGCTACCCAAAAATATATAGGCGCGGAATATCGGCGAGACCCCTAGCGAGGAGAGTGCTTCACTGCTCCAATGCCGACGCGCGCGCACAGGCGTTGGGGCGCTGCTCTTTTCCTTGGTTTCAGAAACAACTTCGACGGGGGCACGGCCACGTCGACGACGGCGCTTGCCTGTCGGTTCTGCCATAGGTTCGGCGGATTCTCTATCCGTCATCTATTCCTACATCCGGACTCGGTGTAATGACTCGTAACGACTCGTGATGCCTGCAGTCGGGCTATATCATATATTAATTAAGTTAACACAACGTTATTTGTCACACGCATTCAAGGCTTGGTCCCGCTGAAACGTCTCACACTATATACCAATGCCATGCGCACACTGCTAATTGCACTCCTATTGCTAAGCGGCCAGACCCGCATTGCCCATGCCGATTCTGCCGCACAATCACCTACATCCGAGGGCGGTGTGCACCTCAAACGTCTGGCACTCATCGGAAGTAGCGGAGCCGCATTTCACTACTTGGGGTTCAAGTATGTCGACCGCGCTTGGTACCAAGGCCAAAAAACCGATAGCATCCGCTGGATCTACGATTGGGGTGGTGAGACCTATGTCAATCTAGACAAAGGGGCCCATTTCATGGGAGGGCTCTTCATGGCGCAAACGCTCAATGAAGCCTATGCGTGGAGCGGGTTCAGCCCGCGCACAGCCGCCCTGCTCGGCACCATGACAAGTTGGGCCGCCCTACTCGAAGTCGAGATGCGCGACGCCTATTTCGACCAATGGGGGTTTAGCGTCCCCGATTTTGCTGCCAATACCCTCGGTGCCAGTATCCCTCTCGTACACACTGTCTTTCCGCGGACCCGCGCCCTTCGTTTCAAATTTGGTTACCACCCCTCGCCGCTTTATTTGGATCACTCGGAACGCGCGATGGCAAATCGTCCTCATATAGACCACATTATAGACGATTATGCAGGGATGACCTTCTGGGCGACGTTGGCACTCGACCAGGTCCTAACGGGGACCAGTAAAGAAATCTGGCCGGACTGGCTCGGTTTGGCTGTCGGTTATGGGGCGACGGGGCTACATGGCAGCAACGTAAAAAGCCGCGGCCGTTTTAAATACTATCCAGACCGCCCCGACGCGCGTCCAGAAATACTCGTAGCACTCGACTACGACGCGAGTTACCTCCCCGGCCATAGTCCACTGTGGGATTATTTCAAACAACAGCTCAACTGGTTACACCTGCCATCACCCGCCGTACGCATCTACCCGGACTTCCGCTTCTACTTTTTATATATGTGATCGGACGCGATCGCTAAAACGGCCTATATCGCTATTGTAGTAGGGAGAGAATCCGACTTATATCTGTATCGGCCTCTTGGGCTATGCTCGTTGCCGTCTGCGACAAAATCTGCGAACGCGTCAGGTTCGATATCGCGCGCGCAACATCGGCACCGCGTATATTGGACTCAACGCCTTTCATGCGCTCGACAATGCTCGCCGTAGTATCTGCGCTCAGCTGCAAACGGTTCTGGAATGCGGCGATGCGGTTGCGCTCGTCTAATACCTTCTGTTGTCCTTCTTGCAAACGATCGATCGTCTGCTGTGCTCCGGGCAAAGTATCGATCGAGGTAGAATCGAGATTGAGCCGTGGGCCTGTCGAACGCATATCACCAATAGAGATCCGCGATACATCGTTGCTAGTTTCTGAGGGACCCGCTTGAATGGCGAATTCTTTATCGGAACTCAATATCGAAATCCCATTATACGAAGTGAATTCAGCAATGCGATTGATCTCGCTCTTTAGGCTCTGAAACTCGGCATTTGCACCGGGACGATTCGAATCATTATACGTCGAGGAACTCGACTGCACCGCCAGTTCTTGCAGGCGCTGCATTATATTGGAAATCTGGCCCAATGCTCCTTCCGTCACCTGTAACATCTGTATACTCTGCTGCACATTGCGACCCCCTTCCTGCAATGCCCGCAGCTCCGAGTCGATGCCATCGGCCAGGGCCAGATTAGCCGCATCATCACTAGAGCGATTGACTCGATTTCCCGAGGAAATTTGCTCTATCTGGCGATTGGCATTTTCAAAATGCACGCCGAGGTTGCGGTGCATCTGCATGAGATGGGCATTGTGGTTGATCCGCGCTGGCATAGGAGCCTCGTTTGATATAAATGAGTTTACTCCCTTTTACAGCAAAGCGTAGACCAATTAAAAAAGATAATCCTTACTATTATATTTTTAACCCACTTACACTATATGGAACAAAAAAAACCACCCCCGCACTTGGAGATGGTTTTTCCGCTACTACGGAAAATTTATTTTAGTTCTTGGCCACTCCACTGACTAGCGGTTTTTCCACCTTGCCCTGCCCCTCGCGGACCTTGCTCCCTTTCCCAGCCTCACCCTCCTCTTCACTATCCATCGAACAACTGCCGTCGAAAATCGCCCCTTCAGCCACGGATAAAGCGCTGGTATATATATCTCCTACAAAACGAGCCTGACTATCAAGGCGCACCTTTTCAGCACGGACCGTACCGCGAACAATACCGTTAATATAGATGTCCTTACCCTCCAAGTGGGCATACGACTCGCCGGACTGGCTGATAGTTAAAGCACCGGAACAGCTGAGCTCACCTTTAAAGACACCATCGATGCGCACGCTGTTTTCTACCTTCATTGTCCCCTCAAAAACAGTGCCGCGACCTATAATCGTATTGAGCGTCTGCCCACCGGCCACCGCTCCATTGTCCTTTTTGCCCAACATATGGTCCCTGACCTATTTAACTTGAATTTGGTAATTTCACGTAAGTTATGACACGGAAAATTCAATATATGCTCCAACTTAGGACGAGGCAACAAAAATCCCCTGCGCGCCACTCACCCGTCCTTAAACTTCTTTTTCTCTTCTGCAACCAGCGCCTTGCGAATTTCACCAATTTCCTGTAATTGCTCGCTTACCATCATCGCCGCCGACGCCACCAAGCCCTCGGAGGAAGCATCGGATAGAACGGGCAAATCGCACTTGTTATAGCATTCTATTATATGATCTTGAATCTTAAAAATCTCCTCTAAATGGTCCAAGTAGCGGTGCTTCGGGCGAGAAGGAGCCTGCTCTTCGCGCCGCGTAAAACGCTTCCCGTATTCCTTTTTGTCCCTTAAACTAATACACAGTGGCACGACAATCGCCGATTTAGCATAGCGCTTGAGATCGAGAAAGTCGGGCAGCAAATGCACCCCATCAATCACTACGCTACTGTTCTCTTCTAAGCAGCGGCCAATGATGGCACTAGCTCCGACACAAATGGTGCGCGCCTGCTCGCGATACCCCGCAATTACTGCATCTTCACCTGGTGATGGATCGGGCAATTTCTCCCACGCGTTATACGTAGAAGTATGCAGCGTTGGCATTAGCTCCGGCGTGAGCGTCAGGCGCATCATCTGGCGTATATCGTCGGTGGCTACAACGCGTGGAATATCCAGTAGAGTAGCCAGCGCTATTGCCAGTGTCGTTTTGCCTGCGCCACTAGGTCCGCAGATTAGTATGATCAACGGCTTGTCCAAGTTTCCCCATGCACGCCACACTCTATAGCGTTCGGCATAGGAATCACCGTGCTGTTTTGCCAGCAAATCAGACGTCGCTCGCTCCAACTCTAGGTGACCAATTTCTTCGCGACGCTGATTGATCAGATTTTCTTCGATCGTGCTGGCGATGCGATAGGCTTCATCTGGGGCCAGCCCTGTCGCCTCCAAAGAGTGGGAGAGCAACCCTTTCGAAAAGGGCCTCTTGCCGCCCTGACGCTCGACCGTTATGTGCGTAACTTGACGCTCCCAGAAAACCAAATCACCTATCGCGCGGTCGTCAAAACGCTCGCGAATTATTTGGTCTACAAGGCGCAGCATGTCCTTTTTGCGTACTTCCTCCTGCTTGCCGAGTTGCTCTCGCACCTCGTTGGCAATATCGCGCGCCTCGTCGTGCTCAAAACCGCGCTCTATGAGATAGTGCACGAGCATCCCCCTCATAAAAGGAATGCGATTTTTTCCGTCTACAATCGTCGCCATATATTTTTTTGTCCGGCTTGAGAACGAAAATAGACCCAATACAATGCGCGTCTATTCAAAGCTCGGTATTCGATATTTGAAATTAGGTTAGGTTGGTCGAATGGGGAAACATCCTCAAATATCGAGGAATTGGCGCAGAGCAGCAAGCGACCATCACGAGGCTTCTTCTCTCATCCAGGCGACAACTCGACGCAAACCCTCGTATAAATCGGTCGATGGCTCGTAGCCCAGTTCGGTCCGCGCGCGGCTGATATCCGCCAACGATGCGCGCACATCACCGGAACGAGCTTCGGCAAACTCAGGTTCTAATTGGGTCTCTAATGCCCCGTTGAGCGCTTCTATCAATTCTCGTATATCTACGCTGCGACCACTGCCGATATTGTATATCTGCCCTTGTGCCGATGTCACGCGACAGGCGAGCATATTGGCCGCAGCCACATCCTGCACATAAACAAAGTCTCGCGTCTGTTTGCCATCGCCAAAAATCGTCGGCGCCCGCCCCGCCAACATGCGCTCGGCAAAAATGGAGATCACGCCAGAATAGGGTGAAGCCGGGTCCTGACGCGGGCCAAACACGTTAAAATAGCGCAAACAAATGGTCTCTAAACCATATATCGAACTGTAAACTCGACAATAGTGCTCACCCGTCAATTTGGAGATCGCATAGGGCGACTCGGGCGAAGGCAGCATATCCTCTCTCTTGGGCACCTGCAAGTTGTTGCCATACGCTGCGGCCGAAGCAGCAAAGACCAAACGGCGCACGCCCGCCCGGCGCGCAGCCTCTAATAGGTTCAAGGTGCCCACAACATTGACCTCTTGTTCGAACAGCGGACGTTCCACCGAGGTCTGCACCGAAGCCACGGCCGCATGGTGCAACACGTATTCTACGCCTTGTAAACAGCGATCGAGCAGCTCTTTATCGCACAACTCACCTTCAAACCATTCAATTTCGGAATCTATCCCCGCTAAGTTTTTGCGCTTGCCCGACGACAGATTATCCAGGACTCGCACCTTATGCCCCTCTTCTAAGAGTTTATAACACAAGTGTGAACCAATAAATCCACTGCCGCCTGTGACTAGAAAACAAGCCATTCACCAACCTCCCGCATGTTGTTCTGCGCGTTGAATATCGACCACCGAATATAATTCAAACTCGTAAGTGCCTCAATGAGCAATAGGGGCAAAAATAAGCGTATACACCTAAAAATAAGCGTATTATACGTTTGACATTTCATGTTCTTACCCTTAAGATTGGAAAGCTCACACGAGGCGGTGTGGGGGGCCATGGCGCTGCAACGCGCTGTGGCCTTTCTTTTTTTATCGCAGCTAGGTGCTGTACCGAGTTTACCCATTGAGTTTCGGGTTTTATATTTTGCGGTGGTTCAGTCACGTTAGCGGCTGTGCTCTCTTGCGCCGCGCAGCTCCTGCCGGCCCCATATCCATTTCGAGAAATGAGGTTATTCATGGCGGGTAATTTTATGGCGGCAGATCGAACCCCCGATCCGTGTGCTCTAGTTATTTTTGGCGCCTCGGGCGATTTGACACGCCGCAAACTAGCCCCGGCCATCTGGCATCTAGAAGAACAGAACCGCCTTCCATCCTCTTTCGCCCTAGTCGGCGTGGCCAGACGCGAAATGGACGATGTCAGTTTTCGCGAACACGTGCGCGAGGCACTCAGTGAATTCGTCGGCCAACTCGACTCCGAACGCCTCAACGCCTTTCTCGAAAAACTCTATTACGTGCGTGGCGAACCAGATGACCCTGCGACCTATACCGCATTACGCCAGCGCTTAGAGGCGATAGACCAAGAACGCGGCACGCGTGGCAATCGCTGCTTTTATTGTTCGGTCCCCCCCCAAGTCTACCTGTCTATCGTCGAGCAGCTAGGCCAGTCTGGGCTCAACCGAGAAGGCGTTGAGAACCAGGGCTGGTCGCGCATTATTGTCGAAAAACCCTTCGGTCATGATTACGAGTCAGCACGCGAGCTCAACAAGTCATTACACAGCGTGTTTGCCGAAGATCAGATCTACCGCATCGATCATTACTTGGGCAAGGAGACGGTGCAGAATATACTGGTCTTTCGCTTGGCCAATTCCATGTTTGAACCCCTGTGGAATCGCCGCTATGTAGATCACGTGCAAATTACCGCTGCCGAGAGCGTTGGCGTCGAGCATCGCGCCGGATATTACGATGAATCAGGTGCCCTCCGTGACATGATCCAGAACCACTTATTGCAAATCCTCTGCGTAGTGGCCATGGAACCTCCGTCTGCCTTCGATGCAGAGAGCGTGCGCCTCGAAAAACTGAAAGTGCTAAAGTCCATCCGCTCTTTTAGTATCGGCGAAGTCGACCGTTATGCCGTGCGCGCCCAATATGCCAATGGCCTCGTCGGCGACCAGCAAGTTAACGGCTACTTACAGGAACAGAATGTTCCAGCCGACTCGCGCACAGAGACCTTTGCCGCTCTGCGCTTCACCATTGACAATTGGCGTTGGCAGGGCGTGCCTTTTTACGTGCGCACCGGCAAACGTTTGCCCAAACGCGCCAGCGCCATTACAATGCAGTTCCATCGCCCACCGCATCTCATTTTTCAACAGGGGGCCGATCTACCCCCGAGCACCTTGACGATCCGCATCCAACCAGAAGAGGGGATCTCGCTCTCATTCAACGGCAAGATTCCCGGTCCCGACGTGCGCCTTGGCAACGTCGACATGGACTTCTCCTATGCCGATGCCTTTGGTGGACGCACGCCGGATGCCTATGAGACCCTGCTCCTCGATTGTCTACAGGGCGATGCTACGCTCTACGCCGACAGCGACTGGATCGAAAAGTCGTGGGAACTACTCATGCCCCTACTCGAAGCCTGGAACGCCACTTTTTCCGGACGCGTACCATCCTATCCGGCGGGCACCTGGGGGCCCGATGAAGCGAAAGAACTCATGGATGAAAAGTGGAGAATATGGGCGGAACTATAATTATAGCAGGTGATGTCGGTGGCACTAAAACCTATCTCGCCGCCTACCAACCGACAGAGCACGCCTTTAAACCCCTAGCGGAAAAGCGCTATACAACATGTGACTTCGCCGATATCGGCGCACTCATAGCCGCTTTTGTCGAAGAGAGCGGCTACCAACCACAGCGCGTTGTACTAGGAGTTCCAGGGCCCGTGCGCCAACTGCCGGTGCGCGCCGTCAACTTGCCCTGGCTCATCGATCCCGAACAAATCAAAAGCCACCTAGGTATCGACGAAGTCTATTTGCTCAACGACCTACAGGCCACTTCCTACGGCACCCTAGTATTAGAAGAAGACGATCTCTGTATTCTCAACGAAGGCGAATCCGATAACGAAGGTAATATCGCCGTCATCGCCGCTGGTACCGGTTTGGGCGAAGGCGGATTGGTGTGGGCTGGAACGCACTATATTTCCGTCGCCTCCGAAGGCGGACACTCGACCTATGCACCCGGCTCCGACTTAGAGGCCGAACTCTGGCGCTACCTCAACCGCAAATTTGACCACGTGAGTTGGGAGCGCGTTACAGCCGGCCCCGGTTTAGCTTCGATCTACGATTTCCTGTGCGAACGCGACCCCAAGCGCGAGCCCGCATGGCTACGCGACGAATTAGCTCAGGGCGATCGTTCCAATACCATCTCCAGTGCAGCATTAGAGGAGAAGGCCGAATTGGCTGTAGAAGCGATGGATCTCTATGTGCACCTCTACGGCTGCGAGGCAGGTAATCTAGCCCTCAAGTTCATGGCCACGGGCGGGCTCTTTATCGGCGGCGGCATCGCCCCAAAAATCCTCACTCATCTGCAGAATGGGCGATTTTTGCAGGGTTTCTTTGACAAAGGCCGCATGGGTGAAGTGCTTCAGCTAATACCCGTCAAAGTCGTTCTCAATGACAAAACGGGCCTCTTGGGCGCCGCTTATTGGGGGTCATTGCACTAAAAGCACTCCGTGCTGCCCACCCCATTACGACCAAACAAAATATCCCCACAAGGACACGAGCAGGGGCGCCAGTCCACCGATTAGTACTCCTATCCAGAGAAAGTCGCGCGACGCCAACCAACCTTTAGAATAAACCACGGCATTCGGTGGCGTTGAGATGGGCAAGCACATCGCCGCCGATGCCCCAAGGGCAATAGAGACGGCCACCTGTCTTTCCAATCCGACGCCAATGGCCAACCCGATTGGGATTAGAATATTAGCCGCTGCCGTATTACTCATAAAATTCGACAGCACCATAGCGATAGCCGCCAGCACCAATGCCATGCTAAAGTCGCTCAATTGATCCACGGGCAATCTCTCTACCAGCCAACCGGCCAGCCCCGTCTCCGCCACACCAACCCCCAAGGCCATACCTCCGGCCAACAGTATCAACACATCCCAGTGCAGCGCGCGGATATCGCGCGGCCCTATTACGCCGCTCACAGCAAAGAGCACGATAGGCACAAACGACACTACGGGCGAGGGGATGCGGTGCCAAGGTCCAGAAAGCCATAGCCCAATAGTCAGTGCAAAGACGCCCACGACTAACCAGCGCCGCCAGCGCGGCATGCTTTCCCCCTGGCGCCTAACATCGCGCAGACTCGCCAGGTCGATGCGACTATTTGCACTGCGATAGCGACGCGTCAGATACAGCCAGCCCAGCGCGCACAACACGAGCGCCGGCGGCAAACCAATAACGATCCACGTCAGAAAGGAAATGGGACGGATAGATTCCAATGCGCCGGCGGCAATTGCATTCGGTGGACTGCCAATAATAGTGGCCATACCGCCGACATTGGCTGCTACGGCTATTCCCAGCAATAGGGCGCGGGCAAAGGGATCCCCCTCATCCAAGTCTTTCAGCACGGCTCCCATTACGGCGACCATCATCGCAGCCGTTGCCGTATTGGACATAAACATCGAAAAGACAAAAGTGATCGCCATCGCCGCAAAGAGCACCGCCCCCGGACCATCGCCAAACCGGCCCAACACCCGACTGGCCACCCAGCGATCGAGCGCCGTCTTTGTCGCAGCCTCCGCCAGTACAAAGCCACCAAAGAACAGCCATATCAGCGGGCTCGACCAAGGCCGCACAAAGATCTCCCAATCCCCTCCGCCACGAGCGAAAACACCCCCTGGACGCCCGAGGATCGCCACCTCTAAACCGATGACCAATAGGGCTACGGCATAGGCGGGTATCGCCTCTGTCATCCACAGACCAGAAGCCAGCAACAATATGAAAAAAGCCCATTCGCCGGCCGGCGACAGCCCCACATAAGTCGGCATAAACGTCACAGATCCAGCTAGTGCAGTACAAATGCACACCTTTACGAGCGAGCGCACAGCGGAGAAGGAAAATTCCATATGACCAAACAGGCGCTGTATTTCCGCGCGCGTATCTAGCACTACAAGCTCCTTGTATATCCAGACATATTACCGTTAGGGCCGCGGTGGTAGAGCGCGCAGCAACCGACACGCCCCTTCAACAGCTACTTCCCGCAAAGACGCCGGCAAGAAATAGCGCGACCAAGGCGCTAAGGCCCATTCCCGTTCCCCCACGCGCAACACCCCCTCTCCCTCTAAGACAACCAGCACGGAAAAGCGTCCATCTATTTCTAAATCGACCTTAGAGAAACACTCGACGCGCCGCAATTCCAGCCGACTCGTCTGCGGAGCTTCTAACAGCACCTCTTCGCGCCCCCCTACCATTTCGCTCACAGTGCGTAGCCGTGGACCAAACCGCCGGTGCACCTCTTCTAAGGGATAGGCCGTATAGTCGAACATATCCAGGACGCGATCCAAACCGAGACCCATCGTGCGC
>JBLHGI010000083.1:0-19258 GCA_047616505.1 Planctomycetota bacterium | reverse complement strand
GGTGGCCACGGGGCATCGGGGCAGCAGCGTGCGCAGTGGACGATGCGTGCCTTTGCCGAAGATGTCGCCGCGGTAGTCGATGCACTGAAGCTGGAAAGAGTAGTACTCGTCGGCCATTCTATGGGCGGCTACATCATCGTCGAGGCGGCGCATTTACTTGCCGAGCGCGTCGTCGGCCTGGTCGGGGCCGACACGCTGTGGGACGTCGAACGCCAGCGCAGCCCCGAACAAATCGAGGCGGCTATAGCGGATTTTGTCGAACCGCTGCGCGTCAACTTTAAAGAGACGGCGGCGAAATTCGCCGAAGACATGTTCCTGCCCACCTCCGACGCTACTCTGCGCCGAGAGACCGTCGCTGCGATGGCCGCCATGCCCGCCGAGATTGGCGCCGGAGCCATGGAAGCCATCATGCGCAAAGACGACAATTTGTGCGCGGGCATCCGCGCCCTAAAAGTGCCCATTGCCACGATCAATAGTGCAGAGCAAGGCGAGACCAATATGGAAGCAGCCCGACGCAACAACATGGAAGTCATCTTTATGAAAAACGTCGGTCATTTCGTCATGCGCGAGGATCCCGTAACATTCAACCGCCACCTCGGCGAACTCGTGCAAAAAATGACGCGCTGACACGATCGCCATGACCATCTTAGCCTGTCCGGTTTGCAGCACCGCCCTCGTCCGCGACAACGCCACCTATCGCTGTGCCAACAGCCACGCCTTCGACATCGCCCGCGAAGGCTATGTCAACTTGCTCCTAGCCCACCAAAAAAAGACGGCCGACCCCGGCGACAACAAAGAAATGGTCGCCAGCCGCAGCGCGTTTTTGGACTCCGGCCACTACGACCCGCTCTCCGACGCCCTCAACCAACGCGTTTTGTCACTCGCCCAACAAAATTCAGGCGAACCTTTTCAATTACTGGACGCCGGCTGCGGCGAGGGTTTTTACCTGCGACGACTCTCCGCCCACCTGCAGCCAAAGCTCTCTAGGTATGGCCTGTGGGGAATCGATATCGCACGAGCCGCCGTGCGCGCGGCATCGCGCCGCGATAAGGACAGTTACTTTGCCGTAGCCAGCACCTATCGCCTACCCGTACTCGACGCCAGCGTGCAGGCCATTTGTCGTATCTTCGCCCCTGGCGACAGCGCCGAACTGCACCGCGCGCTGTGCCCTAGCGGCACCCTACTTACGATTGCGCCGGGCCCGCTGCATCTGGCCGAGTTAAAAGCGCTCTGCTACGAGACGCCACGTCCCCACGACTCCGAAGCGATTCCCGATGGATTTAGGCGTATAGACCAGCAGCAAATAGCTTATCCGCTACATTTAAAAAATGAAGAAATAGGCCATCTCCTGCGCATGACGCCCTATTATTGGCACCTTGCCCCGCAGACTCAGCAACAGATCTTGGCACTGGACGAGTTGCGCGTGCAGACTGATTTTATTCTCGCCGTCTACCAGAGAGATTGACCCCCTGCGACCTAGGAGTCATTCTATAGCACTCGGAAGCGAAGTTTTCAAAAAACGCGCAACCAAAGTCGACATCGATCTGTTTTCATCGCATAAATGGAGCGCACTACCATGACACAGCCAGGCCAACCCGTCGTTTTCGTCTCCCTGACCGGCGACGAAAAGATCAAAATCTATGACATTGATGCACAGACCGGCACGCTCTCCGTGCGCGCAGCCAACAGCGCGCACGGCCCCTCCGGCGCCCTCTTTCTGCACCCGCACCTCGACGTGCTCTACGATGCCCACGTCGAGTCCTCGACGCTGTCCAGCTTTCAGCTAGACAAAACCTCCGGCCAATTAACGCATATCAACCAAGTCGACACCGGCCTAGAGACCCCCGCCCACTTGATCACGGATAGCGCTGGCCGCTTTCTGCTCACGGCCTATTACGGCGGTGGCGGCATCACGGTGCACCGCCTCGGCAGCGACGGCTCCATCGGCGAACAGTTGCAGCATATCGACACCGGCCCCAAAGCCCATGCCGTCTATATGACACCTGACGATCGCTTTGTTTTTGTACCGCACGTCTGCCCAACGAACAAGACCTGCCAGTACCGCTTCAACGCCGAGACAGGCCTACTCACGCCCAACGATCCTTTTGAGCTGGCCCCACCCGACGAAAATACCGGACCGCGCCATATCTGTTTTGGGCCCAAGGGCGACGTCGCCTATATCATCAACGAGCAGGGCAATACCGCCACGGCGCATCGCTTTGACGGCGACAAGGGCACGCTCGAACGATTCCAACACCTCTCGACTTTGCCAGCAGACCACCCACAAGACGGCGGTGCCACTGCCCATATAGAAGTGCACGCCAACGGCCAGTGGGCCTACGGGTCCAACCGCGGACACGACAGCATCGTCCTTTTTCATATTGACCCAGACGGTTCGCTCCGTCCCCAAGGGCATTATCCGGTGCCGGCCAGCCCGCGCTCGTTTAACATCGATCCCAGCGGCCACTACCTCTACTGCGCCGGTGAAGGCGCCGACCGTATGAAGGCTTTTCGCATTGATCAGAGCACGGGAGCGCTCGCAGAATTTGCCGAGTACGAAGTAGGACACAAACCTTTCTGGGTCATGACCACTCTACTATAAACGATATCTACACACGCGAGGAGCAGAACGTGAAACAGAATACTTCCAATATCAAGATTGCCCTACAGACTTCGCCCTCCGATCGAGAAGGCGTGCTCTTGGCGCAGCAGCTCGGCGTCGAGTATCTGGCCATGTGGTCGGGCGCTACGACCTATGAAGAATACAAGGAGGTCGTCGACCAGGCCGCCGCCGCCCAGCTCAAAGTGGCCACCTGTAGCAGTATCAGCAACGACGAGCGCATCGTGTTGGCCTTGGAGGGCCGCGACGAAATCATCGAACAGTACCAGAACAGTCTGCGCGCCATGGGCCGAGCGGGCCTGACCTATCGCACCGTGTCCTTTATGGCCACCGGCGTTACCAGTTCGGCGCGCGAGCCCGCGCGCGGCGGCGCTAGCGCGCGCGCCTATCGCGACGGATTTCGCTCAGAAGAAGAGAGCTACAGCGTTAAGACATTTAGCTTCGAACGCGAGTATAGCGAAGAAGAACTCTGGCAGAACTACGAGTACTTCATCCGCGCCGTCGCCCCCGTGGCCGAAGAAAGCGGCGTGCGCATCGGCATCCATCCCGAAGACCCACCCGGCATCACACTGGGCAATGTCCCGCGCGTCGTCGGCAGCAGCTTTGCCGGCTACAAGCGCGCCCTCGAAATTGCCGATAGTCCCAATGTCGGCCTCTGCCTGTGCTTGGGCTGCGTTTTGGAAGCGGGCGAGAACTGGGGCAAAACGCCGGTAGAGACGATTCAATACTTTGGCGAGCGCAACAAGATCTTCAAGGTGCATTTTCGCAACGTCAACCAACCTCTGCCGCACTTTGTCGAGGCCTTTGTCGACGACGGCTACTGCGATATGTATCCGCTGATGAAGGCCCTGCGCCAGGTAAACAACGACTGCGTGCTCATTCTCGACCACAGCCCCGATATGGTCGGCGGTAGCCACACCGGCGCCGCCTTTGCCATCGGTTATATACGCGCGCTGCTCGAACGCGCCAACGAAGAAGTCGGCACCTAAGCTGGTGCGCCGATCCCAGTAGCGCACTCAACCACATATTAGCAAGCTTGCGAGAACAAATCCTATGGACTACAGCAAAGCCAACAAAGAAGCCTGGGAAGAAGCCTTCGCCAAACACAAGGCAGGCTATAAAGAAGACCCGGCGCTGCGCTTAAAAAGAGGCGACCTCTCTTTTTTGGAAAAAGATACCATCGCCATCTTACAAGACATCGGACTACAGGGAAAAGACGTCGCGCAAATCTGTTGCAACAACGGCCGCGAATTGCTCACGCTACTCAAAATGGGCGCGGCCACGGGCACCGGCTTTGATATCGCCGAAAATTTTATAGAAGAAGGCCGCCGACTAGCCAAAGAAGCCAATCTCAATGCGGAATTCGTCGCCACCAATATCTACGATATAGACGATACCTATAGCAGCCGTTTCGATCTCGTTTTAATCACCATCGGCGCCCTGTGCTGGTTTGAAGATCTCGAGCTATTTTTCGCCAAAGTAGCGTTCGTGCTCAAAGACGGCGGCACGCTGCTGATCAACGAGCAACACCCCTATACCAACATGCTGGCCATGCCCAACGAAGAGGGGCACGATGCCGAGCACCCCGACAAAGTCGTGTTCTCCTATTTTAAAGAAGAGCCCTGGATCGAAAATGACGGGGTCGACTATATCGGCGAGACGACGTATAAATCGAAAACGCTCTACAGCTTTTCGCATTCGTTCGCCACCATCTTTAACGCCCTGCGCAAAAATGGCCTCCGCATAGAAAAGCTAGAGGAACTCGATTACGACATCTCCAACTCTTGGCCCCATATAGACAAAAAGGGCATGCCGCTTTCCTATGTCCTCGTAGCCGGAAAATGCGATTGAGAGACGGCTGCATCTATAAAAAAATATCTGCCTTATGCTCCGTGACGAAAGACGCTAATTGACACAACGCAACTATGCCCAATTCGTACAACGTCTAGACGCACTCCCCTCTATCGACTTGAGCACGATCGGCTTAATCGGCGAATATCCCGTACACTGTATATCGCTAAAAAATAGCAGGGAAAAGACCTGTAAGATCCTGCTCACTGCCGGCGTACATGGCGACGAGCCAGCGGGCGTAGAAGCCGTGCTACATCTATTGGAGAACGAACGCAGTGAATTACTCGAACAATTTTCTTTTGCGATCGTCCCCTGTATAAACCCCAGCGGCTACGTGCACAACACGCGCGAAAACGGACAGGGAGCCGATATCAATCGGTCGTTCGAGGAAGACCACGTCAACGAGGTCCATCTAATTAAAGATTTGCTACAGGGCCAGCAGATAGACTGTTTTGTCGATTTGCACGAAGATTGGGAGGCCACGGGTTTTTATCTCCATGAAGGACGGCGCAACAAGCAGTGGATTGGCCCCGACATTATATCGACCGTAGAAACCATAGGCCCCATCGATCCAGATGGCGACAGCGACGACGGCGAAGCGGATGCCCCGCTCTCGCGCGGCGTCCGCTTCGTCGCCGCCCACCTCGCTGCATTAAAAAACGTTTTAGCACATTATAGCTAAGGAGACGACCCAATGAACGGCACACTCAATGGCAAAGTTGCCATCGTCACCGGCGGCGCCTCGGGCATCGGCGGCGCCAGCGCACGCCAATTAGCGAACGACGGTGCCCAGGTGCTCGTCGTCGATATCAACGAGGAAAAAGCCAACGACAACGCCGAGCGCATCCGCACAAACGGCGGCGAGGCCCAGGTCCTCGTAGGCGACGTGTCGCAGGAGGAAATAGCGCGCACCATGGTCGAGTCTGCCGTAGAGCAGTTTGGCCGCCTCGACATCTTGGTGCAAAATGCCTTCGGCGGCGTGCGCGGCAGCCACGGCAGCGCCCTAGAAATAACGCACGAGGGCTACCGCGCTGGCATGGCACAATTGGTCGACGCCCTTTACCTAGGCCCGCGCTATGCCGTGCCCGCCATGGAGGCATCGGGCCCTCCCCCAAATTTTGTGCCCCCCGCATGGTCGGGTGCCGGTTTTAGCAGCGCCGAGATGCCACCCACGGAAGTCGGCCGCATCGTCAACATCAGTTCGGTGCACGGCATCTTACAGGCGGCGCGCTGGTTAGTGTACGAAACGGGCAAGGCCGCCGTCATTGGCCTGACCAAACAAATGGCCATCGATTTCGGACCGCTGGGCATTACGGTCAACGCCATCGCCCCGGGACATATTATGACCGAGGCCCTACAAAACCTCTGGCGCGAAGAGGGCAATGAAAAAGGCTATCACCTCTTTGAGTTGCAGTACCCCGTGCGCCGCACCGGCACCCCCGAAGACATCGCCCACGCCGTGTCTTTTCTCAGTTCGCCGCAGGCCGCCTTTATAAATGGCGTGCTCTTGCCGGTAGACGGCGGTATGAGCATTCAGCTACAGGAAAATATCGTGATGGAAGTGGTCGATTATATCCGCGAAAACCCAGACCTACGCACTCATTTCGACAACCCCAAGTTCGGCAAAGGGCGCAGCTGAGCATTGGCATATATCTGCCAATACGGTGCCCCTTTAAGACGACTGCGATGAAAGTAACCGACCTAGTCCATTCGAGACTGTGGATCTATGGCCCCCCCTTAGCCATAGCGCTAGCCACCTGCGCGGTATATGCCAACAGCCTAAACAACCCTTTCTTATTCGACGACCTATTCCACATCGTCACCAACCCCGATATCCGCCACATCTGGCCGCTGTGGATACCGCATGAGGAATCCACCTGGTCCTCTCTCAACGCCCGCGTATTAGTCCGCCTTTCGCTCGCCTGTAACTATGCACTCGGCGAGCTCAACCCCGTCGGCTATCACCTATTTAACCTCGGCTGCCATGTTCTATGCGCCATAACGCTCTATGGTGTCGCACGACGCGCGCTGCTGGAGACGCATTTTGCCGCGCGGGCGGCTGGTCTGGCCTTAACAGTCGCCATGGTCTGGGTGCTACACCCGATCAACAGCGAGTGCATCAACTATATATCACAGCGCAGCGAAGTGCAGATGGGGCTCTTTTTTCTGCTGAGTCTCTACTGCGCGCTACGCAGTCGCGCCGCTGCGCTATCGATGCAATGGCAGTGGGCAGCGATCCTCTGTATGGCATTGGGCACGGCCAGCAAAGAAGTCATGGTCACAGCGCCAATCGTCCTGCTCTTTTTTGAATGGACGATTTCAACCCGGTCACTTTCTATAGGAGAAATTCTCAAGACCCGCTGGCCACTCTATCTCGGCGCCTTAACCGCCACCTGGGGCCTATTTATCGCGCAGGCTCTAGTTCGACCGCACGGAGCAGAAATTGGGGGTTCCGCTGGCATTGGCCCGTGGGACTATCTCCTGAACCAAGCCTGGATCGTTACGCGATACCTGCGTCTGTGCTTCTGGCCTCACCCACTTATATTCGACTATGGTTATCCTCTAACGCTGTCTTTTGCCGACGTTTGGGTGTCTTTTCTCTTTTTGGCTGCACTGTTGGGCACCAGCCTCTTTGCGCTCTATCAGCGCCGAATACTCGGATTCCTCGGCACCGCTTTCTTTTTTGTACTTGCCCCATCTTCTAGTATAATTACCATATACACCGAAGTCGGCGCCGAACGCCGTCTCTATCTGCCTTTGGTAGCCGTAATCGCACTCTGTGTGTTGGCTGGCTATCAGCTAATTCAACGCTTCGCTCCCCGCAAACTGGCGCCAGTGGCCAGTCTAAGCATCTGCCTTACAGTAGCTGCAGCCCTAGGTTGGACGACCATTGAGCGCAATCGCGATTACCGCAGCCCCGAGGCTATATGGAGCACCGTGGCCGCCGCCAGGCCCAATAACCCCCGCGCCTATGCCGGCTTGGCTAGGGCTAGCGAGATCGAAGGCAAATTGGGAAGAGCTGTAGCGCTCTATAACCGCGCGCTGGAGATGACCCCCGAGTTTTACGAATACATTCGCCTGCACCGCTACATCGCCGAACTGCTTATAAAAAAAGGCACCCCCGCTAGAGCCGCCGACTACTACCGCCGCATCATTGCCGAACGTCCCGCCGACGCCGAAGCTCAGCGCGAATTGGCCTATGCCCTCGGGCTCGCGGGCGACACCGTGGCCGCCCTAGATCACTACGAGTTAGCACTGCGCATGGGATCTGATTCCTTGGTCCTGCACTACGATCTGGCCAATCTACTCTTCGGCTCGGGCGACTATAAACGAGCAACAAAACACTACCAGCGAGCAATTGAACTCGATCCGAGCTATGCCCCAGCCTTTAACAACCTAGGCACGACATTGGCCATACAAAACCATTTTTCCGCAGCTATCACCCAATTTGAACAAGCGCTACAATTAGACCCCAATTACACGCAAGCACGCACCAACTTAGATGCGGCACGAGCAACTCTAAAGGCTAGCAAGAGCGAAAGAAAGGGCCCCCTGTGATACTGGGAAGAAAGGTCGTGGTAGTAATGCCCGCCTATAATGCCGCGCAAACATTGCAACAGTCCGTAGATGAAATCAATCGATCGGGATATCGGTGCTGAAATCGTCCTAGTAGACGATTTCAGCACCGATGATACAGCCCAAATGGGCAAGCGACTCGGGCTGCACGTTTTTCGCCACGATAAGAACATGGGATACGGGGCCAACCAAAAAACCTGTTACCAGCAGGCGTTAGATCTCGGTGCAGATATCGTGATCATGGTGCAACCCGACTATCAATACACCCCTAAACTCATCCCTGCCATGTCTCATATGCTCGCCAGTGATTTATTCGATATTTGCCTGGGTTCGCGCATCCTCAGCGGCGGCGCATTACGCGGCGGCATGCCGCTGTACAAATACATCGCCAACCGGCTTCTCACTCTTGCAGAGAACCTCTTTACGGGCATGAAACTATCCGAATATCACACGGGGTATCGAGCTTTTACAAGAGCAGTACTGCAAGAGCTGCCATTGCAAAAAAACAGCGACGATTTTGTCTTCGACAACCAGATCTTGCTACAGGCCCACTACTTCGGCTTCAGATTATCTGAAGTAACGTGCCCTACCGCCTATTTCGAAGAGGCCTCTTCCATCAACTTCAGACGCAGCGTACAGTACGGGCTTGGTTGTATGTGGAACGCCTTGCTCTTCACCCTTGCCCGCAGCGGGATCTATCGCGCTCCTATCTTTGTGCGCGACACGGAGCCTGAGAAAAAATAATTCGCTAAAGGATATGCCCAATGGCCCGCATAACGATCGCCTGCATCCAACCGCCGTGCCTCGACGAAGCCTCGCCTGAGGCACAAGAGCATATGTTGCAAGCCGGCTTTGCCCTACTAGAAGAAGCGCTGAGCAAAGACACGGCTTTTTGCTGTTTACCCGAGTTCTTTAACGTCTTCGGCTCCCGGCAAGAGACTTATTGCGCCCTAGCCGCAAACCACGCCGAGGTACTCGAGCGAGCGAGCGTATTGGCCTCTACATACCAGTCTTATATCGTTTTGCCCATGCTCGTGCCCGAGAACGACCACTTCTACAACCGCGCCTATCTCATCGCGCCCGACGGCGCGCTAAAAGGCCACTACGACAAGGTCCACCCCACGCTGGCCGAACGCGAAATGCTCGGCGTAGTCGGCGGCAATTCAATCGACGTCTTTGACACGGAGTACGGCCGCGTAGCCCTGCCCATCTGCTACGACCTCTACTTCCCGGAATTCTTCGCAGCCCTAGCGCTGCGCCAACCGGATATACTGTTCTTCCCCTCGCTGCAGCGCTCAGACCACGAGCCCGCCAGCGAAACGTTGCTCAAGGCACGCGCCATGGATACCAAATCCTATATTGCTCGCGCCAGCTACGGGTGCCGCACCAACTTGCCGTGGAAGGCCGGACAGATGTTCGGACAGTCCGCCATAGTTCACCCCGACGGCACGCTCTTGGCCAGTGCCGGCCACTACGAAGGCATCGCCCTCGCCCATATCGAAGTGCCTTTCTCCTGGCAGCGCCAGCGCTGCGGCGGCTACGCTGCCGAACCAGTGCGCCAATTTCTCGCAGAGGACCGGCGGCCCGACATCTATGCACAGGAGCCATAGTCCCTAAGCCCAACGGGCCGAGTTTCGATAACGCCTTAGGGCAAGAGACCTCCAGAAGCTCCATCACCCTCTCTCCGGGCTAATCTGCAGTGCGCGTGAGCTTGCGCACTACGCCGTTGATATGATCGGGGATATACAGATTTCCTTGCGAATCCTATGTTTATTAAAGTCGGAAATATAGAGGCTGCCCTCGCCGACCCGCCATCACCGGCAAAACCCGGCTCGCCCGCCATCGCCGCCACCGCACATGCAAAGCTGATCAAAAAAATCAACGTAGATATAAATGCTCTCATCCAATTACACCCTCCCTTATTATTGAGTCGATAATTCTCGAACGAAGCCAGAAGAGCGGACCTTCCAAAGGAAAACCATCACCCTATTGATACCCCTCCCCTCCTTTCTTAGATTTGGACTTTACACCCAATCTTGCAGAAGCGGCGGGGGTGTTGCTAAAAAAGAGGGTCGTTGTCTAAGGGCCAACCGGCCGAGTTTCGATCCTCTTTTTTAGCAATGCCTCCACCGCTTCCCAACACCCAAAACAGGCCATTTCATGTCCACTACCATACAAACCCACTACCTAAAAGACGACGGCACCATCCCCAACAACGCACTGCCCATGCTCGTCTACTCCGCTGCCGTAGACACCGCGTGCCCCGACCCAGCCGCCGCCTTCGAAAAGCTCTTCGCACAGAACCAGTGGACCGGCGGCTCTTGGCGCAACGGCATCTACCCCTTCCCACACTATCACAGCACCGCCCACGAAGTTTTGGGCATTGCCAGCGGCACGGCCCAAGTCCGCCTCGGCGGCGAAAACGGCGTAGTGCTCAATGTGCAAGCTGGTGACGTAGTGCTCCTGCCCGCCGGCGTCGGACACCAAAAGCTAGACGCGAGCGACGATCTGCTCGTCGTCGGCGCCTATCCCCCCGGCCAAGACTGGGACCTCTGCCGCGGAGCAGACGACGAAAGACCGCACGTACTAGACAACATCCGAAACGTCGCCCTGCCACCGGCCGACCCGGTCTGCGGCAGCGAGGGCGGCACCAACAAGCACTGGCATAGCGCCTGAACTCTTTTTCAACGAAAGGTAACACCCCGTGATCAAAATAGCTGAAGTCATGCCCCCCTATCGCACGCCGCTGTGGGACATGGTCAAACAGTGCGGCGTCGACTATGTCGTAGGTTCCTTCGACGGTCGCCGCGGCACGGATGTACCCCGCGACGACCTACCCTGGAGCTATACTTCCATCATGCGCATGAAGACGGCCTATGAAGATGGTGGTTTCAAACTCGACGTCATCGAGAGCCGCCCGCCGCTCAACAAAGCCAAACTAGGCCTATCCGATCGCGACGAAGAGATCGAACACGCCTGCGACCTGATCCGCGCCATGGGCGCACTCGGCATCTCCGTATGGTGCTACGAGTGGATGCCGGTGCTCAACTGGATGCGCACTTCGACGGCGGCACCGGCGCGTGGCGGCGCCGTGGTGACCGGTTTTGACAACGAGCTGATCAAAAATGCCCCGTTGACCTATGCCGGCGAAGTGACAGAAGACCAACTATGGGACAACTTGCAGTATTTCTTGAACAAAGTGCTACCCGTAGCCGAAGAAGCAGGGGTCAAGTTGGCCATGCACCCAGACGATCCACCGCTCTCGCCCATCCGCGGCATGGGCCGCATTATGCGCAGCGTCGAAAATTACCAGCGCCTCATCGACATGGCCCCGAGTCCGTCCAACGGCATCTGTCTCTGCCAAGGCAACTTCACGCTGATGACCGAAGAGCTGCCCGACGTCATTCGCCACTTTGGCGAAAAAGACCAGATCCACTTCGTCCACTTTCGCGACGTGCGCGGCACCCCGGAAAAATTCGTCGAGACCTTTCACGACGAGGGCAAGACCGATATGAAAGCCTGTTTGGAGGCCTATAAAGATATTGGCTTCGAAGGCGTGCTGCGCCCCGACCACGTGCCGACCATGACCGGCGACGACAACGACAACCCCGGCTATTCTTCGATCGGGCGTCTCTTTGCCATCGGTTATATCAAGGGTCTACGCGAAGCCGTCTACGGCGAAAAAGGCGAGAGCTAATAGCCTGCCAAGCCCACCTGTAGAATCCCCCGGTTGTAGCTGAGCTACGCCGGGGGATTTTCTTTTTATTGTGCGCGAAAAAATCAAGCCACTGCCCATCAGAACATTTGACGCGCTACACATTTAAACCCTACATTTCGCCTATGTATTGGCAACATACCCCCTATACCATTCCCCTGCTCATCTCCGCCGTATTCGCATCGGTCATCGGGCGGTATATATACCGCTACCGCACGGCCCGAGGTGCCGTAACGCTGACGCTGGTCTTTGCCTGTGTCGCATTGTGGAGCTTGGAATACGCGTTAGAGCTGGCCGTTGTAGAGCTCGGCGCCAAACATTTTTTTGCCAACTTACAGTATATCTCCATCACCACCATGCCCGTGCTCTGGTTGGTCTTTGCCCTACAGTATACCGAACGCAACGCCTGGACCCGCCCCCGCCCATTAGCCCTGTTGTTCTCGTTGCCCGCCCTCACGGCCATAGTGGCCTGGACCGACGACTACTTTGGCCTTATTCGCAGTCAGTTCGAGACCGTCTATGTAGATGGAGCAGCGGTACTTTCCGTCGTCGAGTACGGACCGTGGTTTTGGCTGCACACGGCCTACAGCTATAGTCTATTCTTAATTGGCACCTTGCTTATTCTGCCCTTTTTCTTTCGCGCACCCCATCTCTACCGCGGCCAACTGGCCGCTTGTCTTATAGGCGTCTTTGCTCCTTGGATCGCCAACATTCTCTATCTCTTTATCCCCAACCCTTGGCCCTACCTCGATCTAACGCCCTTCGCCTTTATCATCATGGGCTTGGCCACCACCTGGGGTCTCTTTCGCTTCCAGCTATTCGACTTGGTACCCACGGCTCGCCACGAAGTCGTCGAGCGCCTCCGCGACGGCGTAGCCGTATTTGACACACAGGACCGTCTGATCGACGCCAACCCCACGGTCTGCACCATTTTGGAATTGGAACGGGGAACCATTGGCCTACCCGCCACCGATGCGCTCGCCGCCATGAGCACGATAGAGTTACCGCTGCGCGAAACGACGGGCGACGAGGTCTGCCTGGGGCCCGACGGCGCAACACGCCACTACGAAGTGCAAGTCAATGAACTGCGCGACCAGAGCGAACACCTGTCGGGTCATCTACTTGTCTTTCACGATATCACCGAGCGCAAGCGCGCCGAAGACGAGTTGGTGCGCTCGCAGCGCCTGCGCGCCGCCGGTGAACTGTCGCTTGGCGTCAGCCACAATCTCAACAATATTCTAACCGGCATTCTCGGCCCCGCGCACTTGCTCAAGGAAATCGTCACCGAGGGCGAGGCCGCTGAATATGTAGATATCATATTGCGCTCTTCGCAGCGCGCCCGCGACCTGGTACACCGCTTGCGCCGCACCGTCGAGGAAGAAGGAGCTGACCTACAGGCGGTCTATCTGGAGCGCGCCATACACGAGGCGATCAAAGCAGCCCAACCGCGCTGGAAAGACGAGCCCGAGGTCAACGGCGTACTCATTGAAATAAAAACCCATTTCTCCGACGCACCCATCGCCGCCGCCGACTCTGCGGGCTTACACGATATTCTACTCAATCTGTTTTTTAACGCCGTCGACGCTTTAACTACGGGTGGCACCATCACCATCCGCGCTCAACGCAACAACGAGCACGCCGAGCTGATCTTTAGCGATAGCGGCATCGGCATGGACGAAGACACCCGCCGTCGCGTTTTCGAACCATTCTTCACTACCAAAGTAAACGTCGGCACCGGCCTAGGGCTTTCCACCGCCTATGCCACCGTCCAGCGCTGGGGCGGAGAGATAACAGTCGAGAGTGCACCGGGAAAAGGCACGAGCTTTATCTTGCAGATGCCGCTGTGGAAAGGACCGCTATCCCAAGAGGTAGAAGCAGAAGAAGATATCCCAGAGATTGCCGACAGCGACAAGACCCGAGTTGGGCGCATTTTATTAGCCGAGGACGAAGCCATCATCGGCATGCTCGTGGAGGGAAGCCTACAGGCGCGCGGACACGAATTGGTCTATGCTGCCACGGCAGACGAAGCCATAGAGCAATTTTCAGCCAGCCGCTTTGATATTGCCATTATCGACCTCGGCATACCCGGCAGGCCCGGCGACGAGTTGGCCAAGCTCTTTAAAGAACGCGACCCCAACCTACGCACCTTACTCGTGACCGGCTGGGACCTAAAAGAAGACGACCCGCGCCGGCAGCCCTTTGATCTCTATATCAAAAAACCCTTTAACGTGCGCCGTATCGAACAGGCCGTAGCACAACTCTTGGCCGAGATTGAAAACGATACTTAACATCGTAGCACCTTATCAGATTACGACATCCGTCTATCAGCAACCCAAAAGATAAGATTCCCCATTAAAAAATACCCCGCTCTATGAACCCCATCCGCGCGGCCGCTGTGCAGTTTAACCATCGCCCCGGCGACAAAGACGCCAATTTCGAAATTATCGACGACTTCATTACAAAGGCCGCCGCGCGAGACGTCGACTTACTGTGTTTTCCCGAGATGTGTATTACGGGGTATTGGCACGTGCGCCATCTGGCGCGCACAGAGATCGAAACATTGGCAGAGTCGGTGCCGGATGGCCCTTCTACGCAGATGCTTTTAGAGCGCAGTCGCGCTACGGGCATGTGCATTGGCGCGGGGCTTATCGAGCAGGGCGAAGACGGGCGGCTCTTTAACAGCTATGTCGTGGCCATGCCCGACGGGCGCCATGCCTGCCACCGCAAGCTGCACTGTTTTATTAGCGAGCATATGGATTCTGGGAATTCGTATACTGTCTTCGACCTGCCGCAGGGTGGCCGCGTCGGCGTGCTGATTTGTTACGACAATAATATTCTCGAAAATTCCCGTATGAATGCCCTGATGGGAGCCGAGATCTTAATGGCACCGCACCAGACAGGTGGCTGCCGTTCGCGCAGTCCACACGCCATGAAAACCATCGATCCACAGCTCTGGCACAATCGCCAAAGCGACGACGATGCGATGCGGGCTATTCGCCGCGAATGCCAGGGGCCCAAAGGGCGCGCTTGGCTCATGCGCTGGCTGCCCGCGCGCGCGCACGACAACGGGCTCTTTCTACTCTTTAGCAACGGCGTCGGCGTCGACGACGACGAAGTGCGCACGGGCAACGCCATGATTTTAGATCCCTACGGGGAGGTGCTGAGCGAAACGAATTCCGTCGAGGACGATCTAGTCGTAGCCGATCTAGACCCCGAACTGCGCGCGACGAGTACGGGCGCGCGCTGGCTCAAGGCCCGGCGGCCCGAGTTGTACGGAGCGCTGGCGAAAGAAACAGGGAAGGAACGCGACATACGCGACGTGCGTTTTGGCGCGCCGTGAAATTTGGGCCAACAAAACTAAATACCCAATACCGCACTTTCCCTCCCTCTTCCCAAAGCCTATCTTAGCCCGCAACATTCTACTAAAGGCACCCAATATGAAACTCTACTACAGCACCTACGGCATGCAAAAACTCGACGTCTTCGCCGCGCTGCCGCGCCTGCGCGATATGGGCTACGAGGGCATGGAAATCGCCACGACACCCGGCTGGGCTACGGATCCCATGCACTTCGGCAGCGCCGAGCGCAAGAAGTTGGCCGATCTCTTTAACGAATTAAACTTTCCCACGCCGCCGCTAATGGCCCTGCTCTCGCCCTGCCTAACAGACGACGCCCGCGCGCCGATGCTGGCGCAGTTTGCAGCCACCTTCGACATGGCACGCGACCTGCGTGTAAGCGAAGAGCCCGCCGTTGTTACCACTACACTCGGCCATCCCAAACCCGCCTGGGAAACGGGCCGCGAGCAGATTGTCGCGCTGGTGACCGAAGTGGCCGACCTCGCCGCCGAACGCGACGTCATCCTCGCGATCGAGCCGCATGCCGGCGATGATTTTGAGACGCCGGAAAAGGCCGTCTGGCTAATGGAGCAGACCCAGCACGAGCATCTCAAGCTCAACTTCGACTACAGCCATTTCTGGGTCGAGGGCATGGACCTGCAGCACTGCATTGATCTCAATTTGCCCTATGCGGCACACAACCACATCAAAGATGGCTATCTCGACGATGGCGGCGGCGTGCGCTATTTGTTACCGGGTGATGGAAAGCTGGATATAGTCGAATACGTGCGGGCCGTACACGCGGCGGGCTGGGACCGCTATATCTGCCCGGAAGTCACGGGACAAATCTGGAAACTCGACGACTACGACGCCTGGGGCACGGCGCAGTTTTGTTACGATGCGCTCGATGCGGCGCGGCGGGCGTTATAGCGATATATGCTGGGCATTATAACACCTCAAAGCGGGGATTTTCTCGCAGCGCCCGATCAAAGCTGAGCGTCCGTTCACAGCCGGCTCTTTCTCCCAACCGCCCGATCAGATAATCGGCAAAGCCCCCTTTGCCTTTGCGATAATCGGCGAGCGACTGCCACAGTATATCCTTGTCTGCAAAGAAGAACGACCGCGTCTGCAACACGCCTTCTATAGAAATGGCAATTTCTGCACGCTCGTAGCCGTAGGCCCGATCCAACACCCAAACCAGTTCGCACAAAACGACAGACGCCACAAAGAAACGTTCGCCTCGATCGGCCCCTTCTTCGATCAACTCCGTAGCACGCGCCGTCTGCTCAGGATCGTCCCGCACCAAGTAGCGCACCAGCACATTAGTATCGAGCCCCTTCACGGCATCTCTCCTGCCGCCTCGCCTATAGCCCGTTCCATATCTTCTAACGAGGCTACTTCCTTCGGTCTCGGTAAGAGCCCCTTCAAGTCGCGCACGTCTCTCGTCGCTGGACGCATGACGACTTCACCGTCGTCGCTAATTACGAAGTCGATAAGGTCGCCCTGCTGCAAATCCAGATGTTGGCGAATGAGCTTGGGAATGACCAGCTGTCCTTTGGACGTCAATTTTGCAACACTCATAATACAGCCCCAGTCTTACTTTTTAATAATTTCTTACTTTATAGTAAGAATATGCTCTGATCCCTGTTTTACACAAATCTCTTTCGTTTTTACCTTTTGTGCTCTTCCGCTAGGAGTAGCTGATTTATCGTATCGTTTCTAACAAATAAACTTTTATCAAGAGGACCACACCATGATCCGCCACACCGTTGCCTTCCGCCTCAAACACGCCGCCGGATCCGCTGAGGAAAAAGACTTTCTCGCCACCGGACAAAAACTGGCCGCGATCCCCGGCGTAGAAAATTTCGAGTCCCTGCGCCAGACCAGTCAGAAGAACAACTTCCACTTCGGCTTCTCCATGGAATTTGCCAGCCAAGCTAAATACCAGGCCTACAACGAACACCCCGAGCACGTGGCCTTTGTCGAAGGACGCTGGATTCCGGAAGTGGAAGAGTTTCTGGAGATCGACTACGAGCCGATCTAAAAACTATCGAGTGTACTTATAACCTAGCACGCTAGTGACCAACAACGAGCGGGAGTTCGAACGGGGCGACAAGTTACAAGTGGAAAACTGGACGATGAGTTGAACGAATTATGAACTGGTCCGGAACGATTCGTCTCTCTTGCTAAAAAAGCACTTCCCATACCGTGACTATACAGAGATCGCAACGAGGGGTTATGGGGTACCACCGGCGGCGGTGTTCTCGTGCGCTTCGATGGAATTTGCCGGCCCCGAATAATACCAGGCCTACAACGAACACCCCGAGCACGTGGCCTTTGTCGAAGGACGCTGGATTCCGGAAGTGGAAGAATTTCTGGAGGTAGACTACGGGCCGACCTAAAACGATCGAGTGTACTTACAGCCTAGCACTCTGTACTTACAGCCTAGCAGTTGTACGGCAGCAGGTACAATTATTAGCCCTTTTTTGCTTGGCCTCCCATCCGTAATAGCTCATTAATGAACGACCCCGCCGCCAGCAGCGGGGTATCAGGTTAGCAAGCCTCTATAACGCCGCAAGCAGCGGGGAATAGACCCGCAGAGATTCAACAGGGCGCTTTTCGCCAAGACCTCTACTACCGCCTAGCGCGCTTTACCGTCGTGGCACCTCCTCTGCGCGAACGCCAAGAAGACATTCCACTTTTGACCAACCACTTCCTCCACCTCGTTGCCGCCGAGATGGGTAAAGAAGCGCTACCTCTGAAGGATGAAGTGCAGGCGCGTTTGCAGCAGTACTCTTTTCCCGGCAACGTGCGCGAGCTTAAAAATATCGTCGAACGCGCCCTCATAGAAAGCGGCGATGGCGAAATAAAAATCCACCACCTCTACCTGCAGCCAAGAGACGGAGCCCCATCACCTGCCCCCGTGCTAGCATCGGCCGAAGAGGACCTAGCCTTGCCCCTCGACATCGACCAGGCCATCGCCTGCGCCGAACGCTGGGTGGTGCGGCGCGCCCTCGAAAAAAGCGATGGCAACGTCTCGGCGGCCACGCGACTCTTGGGCACCAACCGCAACCGCATTTACCGCATCCTAGAGCAGGACAAGCCTACGTCCGAAAACTAAGTCTATTTAAACCCCGCGCACCCAAGTCCCGCCCAACCTTCCAGCTTCTTCAGCACGCGGTCAAAATCGACTGCGAATCGCGCGCGCCCAACCTATACCTTCAGCTCCATTTTTTCGACCGCGCTGCCCTTCTCTGCCGCCTGCTCCGTGAAAGCTACCAACGCCCGTGCTAAGAGCGCCTGCGCCTCTTCATCATCCTTGGCCCAAGCGACGATATCGACCGGCAAACGCTGCCCATCGGCCGTGCGCTCACTCAGCGCCACAAAGGCCTTCAGATAGGTATTGGGACACAGTTCCATCACGCTGTGCAGGATGGGCCCGCACTGCGACTCGGGCAAGTTCACCACCACGCGCAGCGAAACGCGGCTACCGCTGTAGATCGCGGCGAGCGCTCCTTCGAGCACTTCGCGAAACAGCGCTTCCACTTCGCGCGGCGGCCCCGGCAAATTGTAGATCGTCGTCTCGCCCACCGCCGTCTCGACGCAAGGCGCCACGCCGGCCGGGTTGGGATGCGCGATGGAGTTCTGCGGCTTCGTCGCCATCTTTAGCAATCCCTCGCTAACATCCCCGCGCTTTTCAATAGCGCGATTTTCCATAAAGCGCTGCACCAATTCCTCGTCTACGACCACCTCCTCGCCTTTAATCTTCGCGATCGCCTCTACCGTCATATCATCGGGCGTCGGCCCCAATCCCCCCGTCGTAATAATAATCTTCGCCCCGCGCTCACAGGCATCTCCCAGCACACCCGTAATCTCCTCCATCACATCGTCCATCACCACAATCCGCCGCACATACCCCCCCAAGGCCGCAATCTGCTGCGCCATCCAAAACGAGTTGCTATCCTGTATCTGCCCATTCAACAACTCCGTGCCAATAGAGTAAATCTCAACCGCCGGCAAATCATTCATACACTCTCCTATAAAAATAAATTTCTTGGACTCTATCCCCTCACTCCAATCCCCTTCTCAAGGCTCATCTCCCCATTCTCAAAGATGGGGAGGCCTTGCAAAAAAAGAACGAGTGCTGTCTGAGGCCCGCAG
>JBLHGI010000082.1:0-19283 GCA_047616505.1 Planctomycetota bacterium | reverse complement strand
GCCTGGTACAAAAAGCTCTTTAACGCCACCTCCGACGAACCCTTCGAGCGCGGCGGGGCGACTTGGGTCCCCGTACATATCGGCGCGGTGCAAATCACCGTCACCGACCGCGAATTCACCGATATGGAGTTAGGGCGCTATCAGGGGATCGATCACTTCGCACTAACAACCGACGATTTTGATGCCACGCTTGCCGACATCGAAAAACACGGCGTTTCCATCTGGATGGGACCCATCGCCTTGGAAAACGGCATGCGCATTATTTTTATCGACGGCCCCGACCAAATAAAGATCGAATTGATGGAGAATGTCTGAATTGGAGACGCGGCCCTATGGCTTATGGAGTAGCCAACTCGATCCCGTCGAGCTGGCTCAGGCCAAACGCCTGCGCGATGTGGCTTGGGATTCCGACGGCAAAACGCTCGTCTGGCTCGAAGGCCGCGGCGCGCAGGGCGTACTCGTCTGCCAGCGCCATGGTGAGGCACCGCGCGATCTCAACACAGCGCTCTCCGTGCGCGCACAGGTCGGCTACGGCGGCGGTGACTTCGCCGTAGCCAGTGGCCATGTCTACTTTGTCGAACAGTCCGGGCGCCTCTACTGCCAGTCACTAGCCGCCGGTCAGGCAAGAGCCTTGACCCCCCCCTTTGGGCACGCTGCCGCACCAACGCCGTCACCCGACGGCCGCCATCTCGTCTACGTGCACAGCAGCGACGACACAGACCGCCTAGCCATCGTCGACACCTCGGGTCAGTCTTGGCCACAGATCATAGCGCAGGGTGCCGACTTCTATATGCAGCCCTGCTGGCATCCCAAAGGCAAGAAGTTGGCCTGGATCGAATGGGATCACCCGCAAATGCCCTGGGACGGCTCTCGTTTAGTCGTGGCCGATCTCGGCCGACGCAGCGACGGTCAGCCCTTTGTTAAAGAGCAGCAGATTCTCGCCGGCGATATCGACGAATCCGTTTCCCAGCCCTGCTTCTCGCCCGACGGTCGCTACCTCGTCTACGCCAGCGACCGCCGCGGTTGGAGCAATCTGTGGTGCCGCGATCTGCAAAATGACGCAGAGCGCTGCCTAACGGAAGACGAGCACGACATAGCCACGCCCGCTTGGATACAGGGCCTGCGCGCCTTCGGGTTTTTCTCCGACGGCCGTCTCGTCTTTGTGCGCAGCGAACGCGGTGGACGCCGCGCCTACACCCTAGATATGACCAGCGGCGCCATAGCAGCAATCTCACCACTCGCCTCCTATGATCACGTCGAACAGGTGGCACCTGCTCCGCGCGGCAACGCCCTAGCCTGTATCGGTGCCGCGCCGACGATCCCCGCTCGCATCGTCGTCAGTGCTGCACAAAAAGCGCAGGTGCGCGCCCGTTCCAGCAGCGAGTCACTCTCCGCGAGCGACCTATCACAGCCCGAACCCGTCTCGTGGAAAGTCGAGGATGGCAGTAGCGTCTACGGTCTCTACTACCCCCCCGCCAGCAGCCGTTTCAAGGGACGCGGCCAACCCCCATTAGTCGTCAATATCCACGGTGGCCCCACCAGTTCCATCGAGATGAGTTTCGAGGCACGCGCGCAGTATTTTGCCACGCGCGGCTGGGCCTTTCTCGATCTGAACTACCGCGGCAGCACCGGGCACGGCCGCCGCTATATGGAGGCTCTGCGACAAAATTGGGGCCTGACCGATATAGAGGACGCCGTCAGCGGTGCCCAGCACTTGTGTGCCATCGGCAAGGCCGATCCGACCCGCCTCGTGCTCTGCGGTGGCAGCGCCGGCGGTTATACCGTACTGCGCGCACTCACGGTGCGCCCCGGCTTCTTCCGCGCGGGCCTAAGTCTCTACGGTATCTCCAATCTTTTCACATTGGCATCTGATACGCATAAATTTGAAGCGCGCTATCTCGATTCACTGCTGGGCGCACTGCCCGAAGCAGCTGCGATCTACCGCGAGCGCTCTCCCATTTTTTCCGTCGACAAACTGCGCGACCCAGTCGCCATATTTCAGGGCAGCGAAGACCGGGTTGTACCGCCGTCCCAGGCCGAGGAAATCGTCGCCAATTTGCGCCAGCGCAATATGCCACACGTCTACCATCTCTACGAAGGAGAGGGACACGGCTGGCGACGCCCCGAAACCATCGCACAATTCTATAAAGACCTCGACGCCTTTCTCAAAGAGCACGTGCTCTTCGCCTGAGACCGGACTGGCCAAATCCGGCCTCAAGCCTCATCTTTTTGGGGTTAACACCTATATACTCGCCTGAGCTACGCAAAGGAGTTAAAGTCTCTTGTCTTACGAAATTGTCATAGGCATGGAAGTACACGTCGAACTGCAGACGCAGTCGAAAATGTTCTGTCGTTGCCCAGCCGATCATTTCCTCGTCGCCGCCAATACCCACGTGTGCCCCGTATGCACCGCCCAGCCCGGAGCCCTGCCCGTGATCAACGAGCGCGCCATGCAACTGACGGCGATGACCGGTATGGCCCTCGGCTGTCAGGTGCAACCGCACAATGTCTTTTCCCGAAAAAACTACGTCTATCCAGACCTGCCCAAGGGCTACCAAGTTTCCCAGTACGAACTGCCGCTATGCACCGACGGCTACGTGGAAATAGATACGGAGAATGGACCTAAAAAGATCGGCGTCGAGCGCGTGCACCTAGAAGAAGACACCGGAAAATTAGTGCACGAAAAGCGCGCCAGCCTCGTCGACTATAACCGCGCCGGCGTGCCGCTGATGGAAATCGTCACCGACGCCTCTATCCGCTCGGCCGAAGAGGCCTATAACTACCTGACTAAAATACGCCAGATCGTGCGCTATCTCGGCGCCTCTTCCGGCGATATGGAAAAGGGCGCCATGCGCTGCGAGGCCAATATCTCCATCCGTCCGCTAGGCGCGAGCGAATACGGCACCAAAGTCGAGGTAAAAAACCTCAACTCCTTTCGCGCCGTGCGCAACGCCATCGATTACGAAGTCGCGCGCCAACAGCGGGTGATTGAAGATGGCGGCAACGTGCGCCAAGTGACGATGGGCTGGGACGAGAGTGCCAATGCCACGCACGAGCAGCGCTCTAAAGAAACGTCCGAGGACTACCGCTACTTTCCCGAACCCGATCTGCTCGACGTACAGTTGCCGGCGGAGTGGATCGATGCAGCCCGGGGCGAATTGCCCGAACTGCCCGACATCAAAGCAACGCGCTTTGCCAGCGACTACGGTCTAAACGCGCAAGACATCGCCGTGCTCATCGAGGACCAGAATATCGCCTACTATTTCGAAGAAGCAGTAGGCGCGAAAGGCACCGATGCCAAACAGGTAGCCAACTGGGTGACGGGCGAAGTCTTTCGCCGACTCAACGAAGGCGAGAGCGACGAGATCAAAGTGAGCCCGGCGGCCCTAGCCGAGATTCTCGCACTCCTCCAGGCCGGCACCATCAACCAGGGCGCCGCGCGCGAAGTCTTCGGCGAGATCTGGGACCGAGGCGGCACACCGGCGCAAATTGTCGAAGCCAAAGGCCTCGTGCAGATATCGGATACGAGCGAACTCGATGGGGTTGTCACCCAAGTAATAGCCGACAATCCGGACGCCGTCGAGAAAATACAGGGCGGCAACCTCAAGATCGTGCAGTTTTTGATGGGGCAGGTGATGAAAGCCACGCGCGGCAAAGCCAATCCGCAGCTGGTGCAAGAGCTGATAAAGAAACAGCTCGGCGTCTGATCAAGCGCTACTATAAAACAGAAAAACCGAGCGAATGAACCCGCTCGGTTTTTCTTTTATCCCCCAAGGCCAGCGCACATGTGTTCGAGTCCGTATCCGAGCCATCGACTAGGAAATAAATAGTGTCAGACTCTCTCCCCCAAGACCCCGTCGCCCGCAGCTCGCACTACCAAGCCCTGCGCAAGGGACGCTATATCATCGTTGAGTTAATCGGCCCCCACCAAGTGCTCAGCACTTCGGCCTACGGCGGCGGCCAGCGCGACGACCTGCGCTACCTAATAAATCACCAGAGTTGCGAAGGCAGCGGCCACAGCGAGCGCTTCGAACTGCTGATGGAATTGGGCGACGAGGGCTATCACCGCCACGTATGTAGCGAATTAGAGCTACCCACGGAAGCCGTCGCCCTCATGGGTACGGCCGCCAATATGGCCTATGCCGCCACCGCCGAAGCGAACCACGCCGAACTCTGCGTGCAAAGCATCGTCACAGCAGGTGTAGAAGGCAATGCGGGCACAGCTGGAGACCCCGCCCGCTGGCACGAAAGAGATGAAAGTGGGTCGGCCAACAACCCCAATGCCGGCACGATAAACACCATCGTGTTAGTCAATTGGCCACTGACACCCGCCGCCCTCGCGCGGGCGGTGATCACGGCGACCGAAGGCAAGACGGCCCCCCTACAGGAATTGGCGATTTCCAGCCGCTACTCGGCCGATATGGCCACCGGCACTGGCACCGATCAATACTGCATCGCCGCACCGGTCGACGCGGGTAAAACCCCTAAGACCAATAGTGGCCATCACGCCAAACTCGGCGAGCTAATCGGCAGCACGGTACGACGAGCCACCCTCGAAGCCCTGCGCTGGCAGAACGGCCTTGAGCCGTCTTATACGCGCGGCTTAGTGCACGCCCTGCGGCGCTTCGGTTTTAGCGAAGACCACTATTGGCGAGAACTCGAGAGCCGTTTAGAAGAAGATCTTTTTGTTTTATTAAAAAAGAACGCCAAACCCGTGCTTTTCGAGCCCCAGATCGCCGCCGCCGCCTATGCTTTTGCGGCCGTATGGGACCGCGTGCGCTACGGCACACTCCCCGCCGCGCTAGCCGCCCCGCTCTTGCGCCAGCAGGCCGCGACCTTGGCTTCCAGCTTGGCGGCCAAGAACGAGTCCTGGCCGCAGTGCTATGCGGCGCTTCATTTTAATGCAGAAACCCCGCTCGCGATTATCTACGACGCGCTGGCCTTTGGATGGCAATTAAAATGGACCTGAGCCCACTCCGCCCCGACCCACTGCTCTTGTTGGCGGCTCTCGCCCTCGACGGCTTGATCGGCGACCCGATCTATCGCTTACATCCCATCCGCCTACTCGGCGCGACGCTAACGCGCATCGAAAATGCCCTGCGCGCGCTTCGCCTTGACGGTTATATCGGCGGCGGCCTGCTCTTTGGCGTCCTAGCACTACTCGGCGTTGGCGAAATCAGCGGCGCCGTACTGTATATGGAACAAGTCTATAGCGGCCTGAGCTGGGTTTTCCACCTCTACATACTCTATAGCTTGATTGCCCTGCGCGATCTGCTCAAACACGGCCTGGCCATAGATCGCGCCGCCCATGCCGACGACCTCGAAGGCGCGCGGCTGGCCGCCTCTATGCTCGTCGGCCGCGACACCAGTCGCATGGACCTAGCCGCCTGCCGCCGCGCCGGCATGGAGAGCCTGAGCGAAAATGCAGTGGACGGCTTTGTCTCGCCGCTCTTTTTTTATGCGCTCTTAGGTCTGCCCGGCCTCATGCTCTTCAAAGTCATCAGCACGATGGATTCGATGGTCGGCAACAAGAGCCCGCGCTATCTGCGCTTTGGCTGGTGCGGTGCACGCCTCGACGACCTCTTTAACTGGCTTCCAGCCCGCCTGAGCTATCTACTCATGGCCTTCGTCGCTCTATTGCTGCCCGGATGCTCGGCGCGCAAGGCCCTCGCCGTAGGCTGGCACCAACACGCCTTGGTCCCCGGCCCCAATTCCGGCTGGAGCGAAGCGGCGACTGCCGGAGCGATACAGCGCCGTTTGGTCGGCCCCATCTGGCAAAACGGCGAGTTGGTCACCGAAGTCTGGCTCGGAGACGCCGATGACCCCGCAGGCGGCCAGTCGGGCGATATCGGCCGCACCTGTATTTTTGTCACGGCGACCTGCCTGCTATTTTCCGCCATGATCCTGCTATATATAGTCGCTTTCGCTTAGTTCTCGCTTCCCTGCGTCCCAAAAAAGACGCTCTTTGGCTCAATTCTCCGAACCTGGGATTGACCGTTACCCCCCTACTGCCTTAGAATTTGACGCAAAACTAATAGTGTCAGCCGCCTTAGACTGCTACCTGCAGCGTCTACCGTCACGACTCATAGAAAGGCACACCATGAAAATCACTGGTCTCAAATGCGCCATCATAGGTCAGCACCCCGTCTTGCGAATCACCACAGACGAGGGCATCTCCGGCTACAGCCAGATCGAAGCCAGCAAGGCAGACTATATAAAGTCGCACGTAGAATTCTATGCGAGTCGAATCCTCGACCAAGACCCCACCGATGTCGAGCGCGTCATGCAGCGCATCCGCCGCTTGGGCAGTTTTAAGCCCTGGGGCAGTGCCGTCAGCGCGATTGAAATGGCGCTATGGGATATCGCCGGCAAGGCTGCAGGTCTACCTGTCTACAAATTACTCGGCGGCAAAGTGCGCGACAAAGTGCGCTGCTACAACGGCAATATCCGCTTTAAGATGGACGGCTGTGAACCACAGCACTACGCCGAAAATATGGCCAAGATGAAGGACCGCCCGGAGAAGTTCAGCATTATAAAACAGGGCATCGCCTTCCACAGCGGCATGCCCTCGCAGGTTCCCGACTTCTTTTATGGCGAGGTCAACACCATGCCGCAACACCCCAACCGCGGCCTGCTCACGCCCAAGGGTTTCAAGCACCTCATGGCCTGTATCGAAGCGATGCTCGAAGTCTGCGGCGACGAGGTCGGCCTAGCCCTCGACTGCGGCCCCGGCTTTGTGGTACCCGATGCCATCCGCCTGGCCAAAGCGCTAGAAGACACCAATGTCGCCTGGCTCGAAGATATGCTCACGGGCGACTACGTGCCCTACGTACAGGCCGATAATTATCGCGAAGTCACGCAGAGCACGTCGATGAAAATCCACACCGGCGAACAGCTCTACTTGCGCCAGAACTTCCAAGAGTTGATCGAGAAACGCGCCGTCGATATCGTCGGCCCAGATCCCTGCGACGTCGGCGGTATTGCCGAACTCAAGTGGATCGCCGAATACGCCGATCTGCACGGAATTCTCATGGCTCCGCACGGCACGCTCGATGGCCTATTTGGTCTGGCCGCCCTCGTACAAGTGGGCGCGACCATGCCGACCAACTACATCGCCTTCGAATACCCAACGGGCGACCCCGAATGGTGGTACGATATCGTCGAGGGCCTGCCCGATCCCATCGTCACCGACAGCTATATAGACGTCTTGGAGCGCCCCGGCATCGGCATCGATTTCCGCGTCGAGGCCGCCAAGAAGTATTTATCGGAAGGCGACAAAGATTTCTTCGATTAGGCGCGAGCGCTCGGCATGGATTGCCGAGAAAAACGAGTAAAACCCATATCCTCTTGCGTACATAGTGCTGTACTAATAGTCATTTGGAGCACCAGTATTTATGCTGGTAGCGCAATGCATTGCCGCCCGTCATCGGATAATGGGCCCTATACAATGTGGCAGGAGGTGATGGCGTGACCTTCTGAGGTGGAAAAAGAAATAGGGCGACATGAATCTGTTGGACGCGAAACGGCTCAAAGAGCTGGAAAATAAAAATGCCGAGTTAAAAAAGATGCTGGCTGAATCGATGCTGGGAAATCGCGTATTTAAAGAAGTGAATTCAAAAAAGTGGTAAGCCCTTCGCAGAAAAAAGCCGCCGTTGCTCATGTGATTGGCCAGCGATTGTGCTCGATGCGAAGGGCCTGTCATTCTCTGGGTTTATCCCGTTCGACGTATCGCTATACGCCTAAACCGCGGACCGATCGTCAACAGCAACTCCATCAGCGTATTGAAACCTTATCTTGGGCTCAGCAATCTATGGTTACCGTCGTATCCGTAGATTGCTGAGCAAAGAAGGCTATCTCAGCACGGAATAGTTTATAAATACCAAAATACTCACACACTGACTGGGCCAATTATTAGGTCCCGCTCAACAGGGCATCGGCTCCGTGCTCGATGCCTAAAGCTTCGGAGTTTGGTCGCATTCTACCCGTCATTGCACCGGATGGATGCTGTGTTAGTCAATTCTCTTACTCAAAGTCTGACATCTTGATGCGGCCCTTCAGCACTTTATATTAAGACCATCATCTTCAAATAGCAGAAAGCCATATGACGATAGCTACTCGCTCGTTAGCTGTTCTTCTTTTGTTGACTCTCTGGCCTGCGATCACCCGTGCCGGCACCCTCTTCGAAAACGCCAGCTACGACGGCCCCAAGACCACGATCCGCTATTCTCTTTGGGGCAGCGCCGAAACGGTCGAAATGAACCGCATCATCTGCGAAAAGTTTGTCGCAGCACATCCCGACATCGCCGTCGACGCCTCCGTCTACCCGTGGGGACAGTACTGGGCCAAGCTGCAAACGCAGACGGCCTCCGGCCTGGCGCCCGACGTCATCTCCACCTTTACGTCGCAAGTCGGCATCTGGGTCAACCACGGCGCGCTGATGCCGCTCGACGAGCTCATCGCCCACTCCGACCTCGATCTCGACGACTACTACCAGGCCGCACTCGACAATTTTATCTGGCACGACAAGACCTA
Source organism: Planctomycetota bacterium (assembly GCA_047616505.1). Classification (GTDB taxonomy): domain Bacteria; phylum Latescibacterota; class UBA2968; order UBA8231; family UBA8231. The sequence goes on along the minus strand of JBLHGI010000082.1, from coordinate 10,751 downwards.
CGCCTTCCCCTTAGAAATTGCCTTGGCCGCCCTCATCTACTCCAAGGACCGCCTCGAAGAGCACGGCATCCCGCCCGAGGAATGGCCCAAGGCAGACGAGTCTATGACGTGGGAACAATACGAAGCGCTGGCGAAGAAATTAACTCTCGTCGCCCCCGATGGCACGATAGACCAGTACGGCATGGGCGGCGGCTGGAGCTGGAAACCCATTATGTTTCGCCACCAGGGCGGCGCCATGTTAGACCGCCAAGTGGACCCAACGCACTCGACCGCATTGGACAACGAAAAACTCGCCGCGGGCATTATCGGCGTCTTCGACGCCATGTACGGCCAGCGCTACCACGCCTCAGACGAAGTCATATCCACCGCCGGCGTCGGCGCCAACTCGGTCCTGCTCTCGCCCAAATACGCCATGAGTTTCGCCGGCCCCTGGGCGCTGTCAAACCTAAAAGACGCCGGCATGCGCATCGGCGTCTCACCGCCTCCGCACGGCCCCTCACCCCAACAACTAATCAGCGTCAATGCCGTCGGCATCTACGCCGGCTCCCAACACCCGCAAGAGGCGTGGAAACTGATCCAGTTTATGGCCTCGCAGGAAGTGCAGCCCATATTCGGCAAGCGCCTGCGCGGTGTGCCCGTGCTCAAAAGCGCCCGCGATGCACTCATCAACAACGACTACGGCATCGAAGGCTGCGAGGCCTTCCTGACGGATTTGGAAATCGCCCGCCCCTTCCGCTCCGACGCCAATACCTACGTGCCCGCGGCCATCGACAAGTGGACCTTAGAAACGGAGCGCCTGCTCGACAACGAGTACGACCGCCGCCTCTTTGCCCTACAAGACCAGCACAACGGCCAACTCAGCGATTCGGTCTACCGCGAGTTTTCCGCTGGCATGAGCGCCTTTATTGCCAGCACCGTGCGCGCGCGCCTGCCGCTCTTACACACTCAGATTGAAGGCGGCTTTGCCCGCGCCGTACGCACCGAGCCCACGCCCTTTGTGCGCACGGCGCTGCCCTTTATCATCTTCGCGGCGTTCGCAGCGGCACTCATCGCCTATATCATCTACCTGCGTCGCCAGAACGACGTCGAGCAACTCTCCAGCAACCAGAACAACCTCGCCGGTTATCTCTGCCTGGCGCCCTGGCTCTTCGGCTTCACCTTTTTTACACTCGGCCCCATCATCGCTTCGATCTTCCTCTCCTTTACCGAGTGGAATATGATCAAGGCGCCGGTGTGGATCGGCGCCCAGCACTACGTCGATATGCTCGCCGACGCCAACTTCACCCTTGGTTTAGAAAAGACCTTCACCTACGCGCTCTTCGTCATCCCCATTTCGTTGATAGGCGGTATTACGACGGCGGGCCTGCTCACGAGCAATATCCGCGGCGCCGACGCCTTTAAGGCCATCTTCTACTTTCCCTCGCTCTTTACCGGCGCGGCGGCGGCCATCCTCTGGGTCAATATGTTTAACAAGGAGTACGGCGTCGTCAATCGCCTGCTCTCCTATCTGGGCGTCGCCCCCATCAACTGGCTCGACGGCGACCACGCCTTTATCACCGTAGTGCTCATGAACTTCTTTTGGATCGGCGGCGCCACCATCATCTATTACGCCGGCATGAAACAGATCCCGCGCTCGCTCTACGAGGCCGCCGAGATCGACGGCGCCGGCGCCTTCCGCCGCTTCTTTAATATCACGCTGCCGATGCTGTCGCCCGTGATCCTCTTTATGATCGTCATCACCACCATTGGCGCCTTCCAAGTATTCACACCCGCGCTGTTTTTCGCCGCCGACTCCAGCCAAATCGGCGCCCCCAACGACGCGCTGCGCTTCTATTCAGTCAATATCTACGACGAGGCTTTTAATAATTTGCACATGGGCCGCGCCTGCTCGTGGGCCGTCGTGCTCTTCGTGCTCATCTTCGCCATCACGATGGTGCAGTTTAAACTCTCCAAACGCTTCGTACACAGCGAGGGCTAATCGACATGACTATTAATCATTCGCGCCTAGCGCTCTACGCTGCCCTCTTTGCCATTACGGCCGTGCTGCTCTTTCCTTTCTATTGGGTGCTGTCCTCTTCCGTGAAATCGCTAGAGGGCCTGTCGATGACGCCACCTTCTTTTTACCCGAGCGAAGTGACAAAAGAACACGTCGCAATCAGAGCCGATGGGCGCGTCTTTAGCTACGATCAGAAGCGCTGGCTGCTCTTGGCCCGCTCCGCCGACTTGATCAACGGCGGCCGAGAGCCCGGCGCCGGCGGCTACTACGCCCGCCTCGACGGCGACACCCCTTCGCAACTGGTCAACTGGCTGCCCGACGGACAGGCGAAGCCAATGACAGAAGCCCCAACTTCGATTGTGTTTCGCAACAGCCAGACTCACCGCCTCGACGACGGCCAACGCATCACCATTGCCGCGCGCATGGTGCGCCAAGACGACGAGAGCAACCGCATCAACGAGTTGCTCTTTAGCGTAACACCCGGCGCACAACTCGTCGATAATTTCGCCATTCTGCACAATGTCGAGCACGAGGAGATCCGACAGCTCTACTTCCGCTGGTCCAATTACTCCGAGACGCTGGCCGGCCCCGAAGCCTCGACGACCGGCGAAGAATCCGTGGGTTTTTTAGTCTTTATGCGCAACAGCTTCTTTATCTCAATCATGGCCGTGCTCGGGCAAGTGCTCTCCGGCAGTTTGGTCGCCTTCGGTTTTGCACGCGTGCAGTTTAAGGGCCGACAACTGCTCTTCGTGCTACTCTTGGCCACGATGATGATCCCCGGCCAAGTGACGCTGATTCCGCTCTTTTCTATCTACAAACACTTGGGCTGGATCGATACGTTTCTGCCTCTCATCATCCCTCATTTTACCGCCGGTGCCTTCAACGTCTTCCTCATGCGCCAGTATATGTTAACACTGCCCAAAGAGTTGGACGAATCGGCCGCTATCGACGGCTGCAGCACGCTGCGCACCTATTTCTCCATTATTCTACCTAACTGCGTACCGGTGCTCATCGTCGTCGGCCTCTTTACTTTTGTCTATACCTGGCAGGACGTCATGGGACCACTCATCTACCTAGACAACCCCGAATTTCGCACCGTCACCCTCGGTTTGGAATACTTCCGCTCGCCCTATGTCGACAACCGCCATCTGTTAATGACAGGTGCCGTGCTGGCCATGTTGCCCGTCGCACTTTTATTCGTGTTCTTTCAGCGCTATATCATGTCCGGCATCGCCACGACGGGGATCAAGGGCTAATAGAAATTTTATCGAGGATAAGATTATGCAAGATTGGCAGGCGACCGAACCCGACCTAAAAACAGCCCAAGCGCGCTTTGAAAACCCGATCCAAGCGCTGGCCGAAGCGCAAACCCCCGCCTTTGTACTGCGCCGCGCCTACGATCCAGACCACTGCCATGGCCTCGTGCGCCGCTTTATCGATATGGGACTCATGCGCGATGCGAAAGAACCACGCGCCGTCGCCGATGAGCGCCCCCGCATCGATATCGGCACCAGCTTGGGCAATAGGGGCAGCGACAAAGAGCGCTTCTTAGAGCATGCTGAAACGACGCATTTCCTCTTTGATTTCTTGTTCAAAGGATTTGATAACCCGGTCGCCTGTATCTACGATTCGCTGTCGGCACTGTGCCCAGGTAAAGAGGTCAAAACGGCCTACGAACCAGATGGACGCCGCTACGGGCCAGCGATCTTTCGCGTCCACTACGAGGGACAGCGCTACAAACCCCATATCGACCACATCGTGCTGCGCGAAGGGCGAACCGACTACTCCATCTATCGCTATGAACATCAATTTGCCGGCATACTGTGTCTGCAAAATGCCGATGCCAGCGGGCCGGGAGCCCAAGGGTTACTACATCGCTGTTTGTGGACACCGGAAGTACAACCCCATATCGCAGACGACACCTTTAGCCAATATGCCAATGACAAAGAGATTGAGCACTGCCAGGTTGAATTGGAGCCGGGCGACCTCTATTTCTTTAACACGCGTCTGATCCACGAAGTGCCCGCTATTTCAGGCGATCAAGCGCGCGTCGTGCTCGCCGTCTTTATTGGTTATTCACCCGAAGAGGGCGAAGTCTCCGTGTGGTCATAAAGCATGCGCAAAACATATTTGAAACGGTCCTACGACGGATGCCCGCGATGCTCGATAGCGAAGCTCGTCTATCTCCAATCCGGCCGCCCAGAAACCACCCAACTCAAACGCCTCGTCTCTGCGCAAGAAGACGGGCAGAATCTCTTTGCATATCACATCGTACGGCGTGTGCGTGCCGCCATTTATATAGCGCATGACAGCAGGGTCATTGTCGAGTGCATAGAGATGCTGCGCATCCGCTTCTCTAAAGCGGCGCAACCGCATCCTCGCCGTTTCTATATAGCTGCTATTTTTCACAGCGCCCAGCCAAGAGGAAAAAATCCATCGCAACCGTTTTCGACTCTTCATCGGGTGCCCACACTTCTGCGAGCGCTGCCGCTACCCTTTTTAAACACGGTTCGCCGTACACCTCATCATATCTCCGCACCGCTGACCAAGTGCCTAAATAGGAGAGCAACTGGCCTAAGTTCCAGCGAGGAGCAAGCTTAATATCAGGCACAGGCACCTCGGCAAATGGCAAGCGTATTTCTCGGTAACCATTCCAGGCCAACGCATTCTGTTCGGCCCAGAAATCTGCAATTTTATCCAGCAATAGAAGGCTGATTATTTCATCAACCTCGTCTTCAATATGGAACCAACTATAGGACCATGCAGCAAAGAGCCCACCGGGTTTTAGCACCCGCTGCACTTCTTGCCAGAACGCGTCCAATTCAAACCAGTGCAGCGCCTGTGCCACCGTGACTAAGCTAAAGGCATCGCTGGGGAAATCTGTATGCTCGGCCGCCTGCACGCTGTAGCGTATGCGCTCGTGTTGCGCTGCCTGCGAGACCTGCTCTGCGCTCACATCCGTAGCTTCGACTTGGCGAAAGGACTGTGCCAGCGACCAAGCCGCCTGCCCCGAACCCGTAGCACAATCCCAGGCCCGGTCTAGGTCTGGACAATTCCCGCACAGAAATTCAAACAACGCAGCGGGATAACGCGGACGTGCTGCAGCATAGAGCGGTGTCTTGTCGCTAAAATAATCGCGATGGTCCAAGGGCATAAAATACTCCGTTTAGCAAGCGTGGATGCACGCGGTCTACCTGCTCGATATGGGTCTTGAGAGCATGGCTCCTAAGTGGCTCTACCGACTGGACTCCATGTTATTTCTTTGCAGTAAACGCGCGGGCCAATCGGTCGAATTGCGTCGAAGCGGATATCTCCTTTGCCCGTTCTTTTGTGCTAAGTTTTCCCAGCAGCGCAAAAGCAGCCTGGTAACTTACAGCCCCTCCATTCGAAGTGATAACGCCCTGGTCGATGACTATATTCTTATCGACCTGCACCTTTGTTTTTGGGTACGCCTCTTGTAATCCACTTTCCCCCCCGCCCATGTCGTCGCTTTTTTGCCGTCGAGCACACCAGCGGCAGCCAACAGAAAAGCCCCGGAACAATTACTCGCCAACCAAGAAACGGACTGTGTTTGTTTTCTGATATAGTCGATCAATTTTTCATCTTGCAATAAAGCATCCATCTCATAGGCACTCGGAACGATAAACACATCGAGCGCAACTTCGTCATAGATCGTTATATCGGCGACCAGCCTGAGTCCTTCCTCGGAAACGACCTGCTTGTTCTTTGTGGCCGATATGACTACGACCTCGTATTGCGCAAACCACTCTTTTTTTGCCGCTGCCCCAAACACTTCTATCGGCACCGTTACATCGCTCGTTAAAAAACCATCAAACACCAAAATGCCAATCTTTTCCGGAGCGGCACTAACGCCGCTATTGGCGAAAAGCATGGCAAAAAAAAGGACCATCACAGCGTGTTTTATCGAATTCATTTTAAAGGAACCTTCCACTTCCTTAGCGGCAACAAGCCTTCAACGCTTGCCTATATATAATAAGCATCTATCTTCACCTATTCGGGTTTTATAGCACCATATTTTGTGAATGACATATTTATTGCTTGAGTTCTCTGCGACGTCCTACCCACTCCCCGATCCAACATCGTTATTCAGCAGGTTCTTCTTCCGTGTCTTTTCTTACCCGAACACACCACATAAAACTACAGGCCATACGGAGACATGCCACCTTATAATGGGTATAATCGGGTAACGCTTTCCTCGCAATACGAGCACCTCGAAGTATTTCTGCCCTACTAAAATTTCCGCATATAGTTTTCGCTACGACAAACTCGACGCATATATAGAGTGATTGGACTGCGTTTAGCTGTATCAACGCTCGCCATTGCACTTCAACATGGACGTTTTCGGGTTTTGTCGAGCGAATAGTTCCTCATTTAAAAACTGATTACTCGTTCCACTTAGCTCTTTGAGGTAAATTCTGCATGAGACGCATTATTAACAATTTCACTGTTAACCCCAAAAACGATATTCTCTCGGGCCTAACAGTTGCCTTGGCACTCGTTCCCGAAGCCGTAGCCTTTTCCTTTGTAGCCGGCATCGATCCACTCGTCGGGTTATATGGCGCATTTATGATGGGGCTTATAACAGCCGTATTCGGCGGTCGACCCGGCATGATCTCCGGAGCCACTGGCGCCATGGCCGTCGTGATGGTGCACATGATCCAGCAGGGCAATGCATTTGGCCTGACCTTAGAGACTCCGATGCAAAACCTCGGCTTACAGTGGCTATTTATAACCCTGCTCTTAGTAGGATTGATTCAGATGAGCGCAGGCATTTTTAGACTCGGTAAATTTGTTCGCCTCATCCCCCATCCCGTCATGATGGGTTTTGTAAACGGCTTGGCCATTGTCATCTTCTTGTCGCAGCTCGAACTTTTCAAAGAAAACATTAACGGTCAAATGCAATGGCTGCCGATGGGCGATTTAATCGTCATGCTCGGGCTCATAGCCCTGACGATGGCCATTATGCTTTTATTGCCCAAACTAACCGACAAAATACCGGCCGCATTAGTGGCTATTATTGTTGTTGCTTGTGTTACTATTTTTGGCCATATGGACGTCAGTACGGTAGGATCTTTTATACACGAGGGCGGCGGCGAGGGCTTGAAAGGTTCGTTACCACAATTCCAGATTCAGATTTTCAGTCTATTTGACACCCTCAACGGTCATTGGGGTCTGATTATTTCAACCGCCATTTTACTGGCGGCCGTTGGCCTAATTGAATCTCTAATGACCTTGAACCTGGTAGACGATATGACGGAAACACGCGGCAGCGGCAACAGAGAGTGCGTGGCACAGGGCTTCGCCAATTTCATCAACGGCTTATTTGGCGGCATGGGTGGCTGTGCGATGATTGGCCAGTCGATTATTAATATCAAATCTGGAGGCAGGGGTCGGCTGTCTGGTATCGCTGCGGCCGTGGGTTTGTTGTGCTTTGTTTTATTTGGCGCCCCTCTAATCGAGCAAATACCGCTCGCATCACTCGTCGGCGTAATGTTTATGGTCGTAATCGGCACCTTTGCCTGGAGCAGCTTTAGAATCATCAACAAGGTGCCCACTTCCGATTATTTTGTCCTCTTTGTCGTAACGGCTGTAACGGTATGGCAGGATTTGGCGATAGCGGTCATCACGGGTGTCATTATATCTGCGCTGGTCTTTGCGTGGAAAAATGCGACGATGATTCGCGCGCGCAAACACATTAGAGAAGACGGCACCAAGGTCTATGAAATCTGGGGACCGCTCTTTTTTGGCGCCGTGCTCAATTTCAATTCGAAATTCGATGTCAGGGATGATCCCGACCATGTCGAAATCGATTTTATCGAATCGAAGGTGAGTGACCACTCGGGTATTGAAGCCATCAACAATCTAGTGAGCAGATATGTCGACCTAGGCAAGTCGATTAGGTTGAAGCACTTGAGTCCCGAATGTAAGATGCTTCTCTTGAAATCGAATCCTAATCTCAGTGAAATTATAGAAAGCGATATTGACGATCCCAGATATCACGTGGTGACGGATATGATGGACAGCGAAGTCTAAATTAAAAACGTCCATTGGGAGCAGAGCCCAACGAAAGCTCTCGTCTCTGTTCCCAATGGGCGGCAACACTCGGCTCAACGCTAGCCGATATTCGAAATAGTTATGCCTTAGGTACTAGGCTTGTTCCCTTTCGAATCACTCTAATTTCTTATAGCCACCATAGACGACAAAACGAAAACGTTTATACCAACAATCGACATCGACAAAACCGGCTTCAGCGAGCCACGATAACTGGTCGGCCAGCAAAGCACTGCGATCTTCCTTCATTCTCTCTCGAGCCTGCTCCAACGCCCGTTCCGATATGCCGTTGGCGCGCACGGCCTCGATCCAATGCCTCTGATACTGTTCTTCTCCCCGCGCAGAAGGCGCCAAGGCCTGGTCGGCATTGATAAATAGGCCTCCCGGACGCAGCGACTCATGTATTTTTTTAAATAATATTTTTTTGGCCGAGTCTTGTAAGTGATGAATTGAGAGTGCCGATAGAACGAGGTCGTATTCGGTTCGTGCAGACAATGCCAGGTGGTCTTGCTGAGCAAAGGTTATAAGCGGGTTTCCTGCAAAGCGCTGCTGTGCTTGAGCGAGCATAGCGGGAGCTATATCCGTTAAGTGCATTCTTGAGGCGGGCAGTCTTTGCGCTACCATCGCCGCGAAGAGTCCCGTGCCCGTCCCCAGGTCAAGCACGCGAAGAGCCGCATCTTTGGCAAAGGGAATTACATAGAGCGCCGCCCCGTAAAATTCATCAAAGGACGGCACGAGCTTCGGCCGGTCGCGATCATAAACCGTTGCGCACTGGTCGAATAATTCGCGGACTCTCATACGAGTTCTCGGTATAAAAGATCAAGACAAATGCTTTGCACCACAGCACCACTCCTCACACTAAGCAGTTTCACGCGCCTTATTTTCACCAAACCGGCGCAGCGCGCGAGCCCGCGCTTTAACCGCTTCAGTTTCGCGATCTTTAGCCGGTGTAGCAGTGACGAGTGCGGTTAGTAATTCACTCGCTGCCGCCGTCACTTCGTCCACGGCCCGCTCAAAGGCCGTCTCATTTATTTTTGAAGGTTTGCTCGTTCCACTGAGTTTGCGCACAAACTGTAGCGACGCCGCGCGTATTTCTTCGTCTGTTGCCGCTGGATTAAAATTAAAAAGCGTCTTTATATTTCTGCACATATCAATACGGTCCTCACATCAAGAAGAGCTCAGGTATTTCGTCAATAGATTGTCGAGTTGGTTGGCAAACTCATTGCGATCGCCCTGACTTAAGGCCGGCGGCCCTCCGGTCTCGACACCGCTAGAGCGCAACGAATCCATAAAGTCTCTAATATTTAAACGAGATTTGATATTGTCTTCTGTATACATCTCACCACGGGGGTCGAGGGCATACCCCCCCTTCTCGACCACTTCTGCCGCTAGCGGAATATCGCTCGTTATAACCAAATCACCCGCGCTGAGTCTTCTTACAATCTCGTTATCCGCAACATCAAATCCAGACTCCACCTGAATAAAATCAATAAAACTGGAGCGAGGTATGCGCAGCGGGTTGTTCGCCACCAACGTCAGCGGTATTTCCGTGCGCTCAGCTGCTCTATACAAAATTTCTTTGATCACTACGGGACATGCATCTGCATCTACCCATACTTTCATATTGCGTCAATTCTATAGGTGAAGGCCGTATCGTTATTGCTCTCACGCAATCTCGTCGACAACAGTGCGACGTTACTGGCCCAATTTTTTGCGATAATCATCAATCCCCCCCGCGTTGACTACCCGCGTATAGCCCATGTCTTGCAGCGTCTTTTGCGCAATGCCCGAACGCCGCCCGCTGCGACAATACAATACGATATCGCGGCTCTTGTCTTGACTTAGTGCGGCAATCTTATCGCCGATAATTTCGTAGGGAATATGCGCGGCCCCGTCGACATGTCCAGAGTTGTATTCATCCATCGTGCGCACGTCAATGACTAGCACGTGATCCCCGAAGGGTACCGCCTCTCCATCTTTAGTCGATTCACTGGCGGCACAACCCAATAGAAAAAAACAAAACAGGGCTAAAATAACAGAAACTACCATCCTTCTTTCTCCAAATATATGTGTTGACAATGAACTTCTTAGATCCATAATCAGCAGTTCGAGATAAACAAAGCGCAGTGCGATTGACCTATCGACGACTGTACCCTTTAGCGATTTAAGTAATACAGCCACAGCACGCGTGCCGCGACCGAACGCCACGGCCTCCAAGCCTCAGCAAGGCACTCTAATTCTGCGCTATCCGGATCACCGTCTAGTTTTTTGACCGCGCGCACGGCGCGCACGATAGCCAAATCACCCACGGGCCACGCATCGGGCCGCCCGAGTACCATCAGCAAATAGATTCCCGCCGTCCAACGGCCGATGCCCTTAACTTCAATAAGCTGCTCTCGCACCACTTCATCATCGCATCTTTCCAAAACCAGCAGGTCTAATTGGCCACGGTCGACGGCACGAGCCAACTCCCTACAATACCTCGTCTTTTGGCGACTAAAACCCAACGACCTCAATTCGGCATCGTCCAGAGATAGAAAAGAGCTGGGTATCAACTCGCCAAGTTGTGACGTCAGGCGTTCAAAAACTGCGCGTGCAGAAGCCAGCGAAACTTGCTGCTCTAATATAATGTGCACTAAACTAGCAAAAGTATTGGGGCGCAACCACAGCGGCGGCGAACCGA
>JBLHGI010000081.1:0-19381 GCA_047616505.1 Planctomycetota bacterium | reverse complement strand
TTTAGTGTCGTGGGATCTGAGCTGGGAGGGGCCTAAGCACGAGGCTAAGATCGTCTCGTGTCATCCGTATACTGATCCCGCGCGTTTTAGCGCCTTCCTCAGCGAGCTACCGCAGGATATCGGGCGCGGCGTGCCGGCGGCCAAACCCTATCTGCAATTTGCCGACCGGCTCTTTGGCGCTTCCCCCTATGAGCAGATGATGCAGCACGAGAATGCTGCTATTATACTCTATCGAATTCCGGCCGACGACGCACACCCCTATGTTAACCTGTATCTCCCTTACTCCACGCGTTGGCTGCGAAAAGGGTCGTTTGTATTTGGCGATACGGGGGCTTTCTATGTGATGCTGCGTTTGATCGGCGACCTTAGCTGGGATCGCGTAGAGGATGCCGACTATATAAAGGGCTGGGTCGTTCGTTTGCGCGGTGCTCAGGTTGGGCTCGTGCTCGAGGCGTGTGAGAAGGATGGGTATGGCGACCTGTCATCGTTTGTCGAATCGTGTGCTATGGACTCTGTCGACAGCGACGAGGGGGTTAGCGCAGGGCGCGTTGGGCATACGACGCAAGCGGGCGCTCTGTTAGAGATGACGTATGACGGTGAGCACTGCGTCAACGGCGAGCCCATTCACTATGGCGCCTGGAAGTTATACGATGCGCCAGAGGTACAGGCAGAGCTCAATAGCGGCGTCGTTCGCTTTGCACATGGGGGCGAGTCTTTGACGCTCGATTTTTCCGTGGACCCGGATGGTGAAATGATTCCGATGCGCGTAATTGGCTGAGGATTTTATAGAGGAGAGGATGCGATGTTAGTCACGGATAGTGAAGTACAGGCCTTTGTGGATGAGGGCGCCGTCGTGCTCGATGATTTGGTGCCCATGAGCGTGATTGATGCGGCTTCAGAGGGTATGGACGCGTTCTACGCCAATCACCCTACAAAATCGACCGGTATTGTAGAATACCCCATCGAAGATCGCTTGATCGATTTGTTTCAGCACGAAAATATCGAAGAGGCCGCCAAGGAAATTCTCGGCAGCGATGGCGTCGAACTGATCTCGACCGCCTTTTTACACACGGTGCCGGACGGCGGCGAGTGGTCTTATAATCCAGACAGCGAGCACGTTGATATTGCGTTTAACATGGACGAGCTCACGAATCTTCCCCGTCGCGTGTGTCTGATGTATATGGTGTTTCTCGACGATATACCGGCGGATCGCGCACCGACCGTTATACGCCCGGGGTCGCATAAGCTGATCAGCCAGCATTACGGCAGTGGTCCCGCGCCGAAAGACCATCCGATGAATATTAAAGAACTGCCAGCCCTCGGGTATGCGGAGCCGATTCCCCTAACGGGAAAAAAGGGGCAGATTGCGGCCTCGACGACGGCGCTGATCCACGCCGGCAGCCGCAATGTCAGCGACAAACCGCGCAAGCTGCTCTTTATCGCCTTTACGGCTACGGGCACTAATTTGCGCTTTAACGTCGATCGCGAAGATAAGCGGCTCCAGTTCTTGCAAAATTTGCGCGAGAAGTTTAGTCCGGATCGACGCTATATTTTGGATTCTACCATCGCGGCGCTACAGCAAAATATCGATTTTGGCGAGCGGTCATAAGGCGATTGCTGTCGAGAGGCGCGGATGTTTCTCTTTTTACGCGCACTGTATCCAAAGGATTACTTCCTCCGAACAGTCTTCTTCTCTACAGGCTATTGCGACTGGCACCAACTTTGTTGCGTTGTGAAAGATCTATTCCTAGGACCTTTCACACACGGAGCAGATCATGTCCATTCCACTTCCTCAGTCGTATTATAATCAGGCGATTAATGCTATCAAGCTATTGTATGGCAAGGTGCTCAAACGCCCCAAAGAGATTGAGGTGGTACAGCGGCCGAGAAGGGAGCAGCGGCTGCCGACGGTTTTGAGTCGCCAGACCGTTGAACGAATGTCTATTAGGCGTTTAATACAGCGCGGACTATTCGCCCAGAGCCTCCACGCTTTGCCGGTGGCGGTCTATATTTAAAAATGCCAGCACCAGCAATAACAGTGCGCCGCCCGTGCCGATGGCCAGAAAAATCTGCGCCTGCGATAGCACACTATCTAACGTGCCCATCAGCGCTGAACCAGCCGATAATCCCAGATTAGACAGTGCCATATAGAGCGCAAAAAGTGTCGCAGCCACCCGCTGCCAACACATGCCCATAAATACAGAAGCAAACGAGATAAACACGACCATAGACAGCACATTGACGGCGATCAGATAAACGCTAACTGCCGTCGGTTCAGCCCATAAATCCGTCAATAAAAATGCCGCAATGCCCAGCGCAACCCACAGCACGCCGCTGAGACGCGCCATAGGCAGTGCGCCAAAACGGTCGACTAAAGGTCCGCCGACAAACACGCCAAACGCCCCCGATATCACACTCGCCAGCGCCTGGGTATTGGCGTAATCCGTATCCTGCCAACCCAGTCCCTGCACCGTAAATACCGGCATAAATGCCTGAAGAATACCGCTGCCAATACGAAAGATAAACATCGCCAAAATCGCCACCAAACTCATCGGCAGTACAAAAGCGCGCAGCAAACTCTTAACTAATAACTTCCAATCATCTACCTGCATTTCTTTTGCGTGTACGCTGGCTTCTCCCGCCGTCCACGGCAGCAAACGCTCACCGGGCCGCTCACGGACAATTATAGTTAGCAGGAGAATCAGACAAAGCAGTATACCCACTGGCAGCACGGCAATAGAAAGCCCATACTCACTGAGCAATGCCCCACCCGCCGAAGCCGAGGCCGACATGCCCAGCACCTGTCCCCCCATCATCAGTCCATTGGCTCGCGCCCGCTGCTCTTCGGGCAATACATCAATAGCCATACCGTCGACGGCCACATCTTGCAGCGAAGAAAATAAACTGATAGCAAAACCCATGGCGGCTACTGAACTCAACTGCGCCGCCGGATCCCCCAAAAATACCAGCGCAAATACGGACAGCACCAACCCAGACTGCGCACTAATCACCCAGGGCCGCCGCCGTCCCATCGGCAAAAATCCATAGCGATCCATCAACGGCCCCCAGATGATCTTCAGACTCCAGGGCAGCGTGACAACAGCGACAAATTCGCCGATTTCCGCCGCGCTCAACTGCTGGCTAGCCAGCCACGCCGGCAGCGCCACTACCAGAATGCCTAGTGGTAAACCCTGTGCGATATAGAACGCCGCAAAGGATATATAGCGCAGCAGCGTACCTTCGGTGAGTGCGCCGAGGCCTTTACGGGCTGCAGTTGACGTTGAGTGCATTTAAAATACTCCTCAGGGGATTAAATCTGTTTTTCTTTGTCTAACATAACGAGCAATGGTACGGCAATCGAAAACACATATCAATCGAATTTTTCCGCAATGCGAAAAGCTATATATCTCCTGACGTGACCAATCGAAAACTTATCTATAGAAAGAATACACCATGAGCATTTCTTCACTCGAGGGCAAAGTCGCTCTCGTCAATGGCGCTGGTCGCAATGAATGATCGCAAAAGGGTCCATGTGCAGCGAGCCAAGGGGCGCAAAGATCGCTATGCGTTGCTGTCGGAACTATCTATTGCTTTGATGCCGTCTTACATAGGTTAATATCAACCGGTTAAATGGTTGTTTCCTGGGGCGAAAATCGGAAGGCATTTGACGGAGACTAGTGACAGAAGGTTGTCAGAACAGCCAGAGAAAAAGCGGCTATTCCTCAGCATGCAACCTCTCATACACTGAGACATTCTTTTGCCACTCATCTACTTGATACAGGAGTGGATTTACGATACGTTCAGGAGTTGCTTGGATATAGTAGCTCCAAAACGACGGAGATTTATACCCATGTCAGCAAAAAGGATTTGGACGTATACAGAGTCCGGCAGACCTTTTGACGCTTAAGGAGGCTGAAAGGTCGAGCGAATGAGAGCGGTGGGGGTATCCTACAAGAAATATATCGAAACCAATTTGGATATCCGTCGTGTGGGTAATGATAGCCAAAGCAGTTTGGGTATTCGTCTCCTAGGGGATGTTAGCTAAACTAGTTTCGATATCCACAAGTTATCGGTCATCGCCCCAACACCGCCCAGAAAAACAACAGGCAGTTTGACGTTCATCAAGCACTCAGTAGTTGATCCAGTCATTAAACTCACCTAACGGAGGACTCCATGAGCACCCTATTCGACCTCACTGGCCGTGTCTCTCTCGTGACTGGAGGCAACGGTGGCATCGGTCGGGGGATCGCCTTCGGGCTGGCTCAGGCAGGTGCCGACCTTGTGATCGTCGGTCGCAACGAGATGAAGAACGCGGCCGTAGTCGAGGAACTCCAGCGCCTCGGTCGCCGCGCGATCGGCGTCCAATGCGACGTACTCGATTCCACACAGATCGAAGCTGCCATGGAAGCGACGAACAGCGAATTCGGTCGCCTCGATATTCTCGTCAATAATGCTGGCGTTGCCGGCGGCGGGCCAGCCGAGGATATTGAACAAGAGAAATGGGACCGCATCCTCGGTACGAATCTTACGGCGATGTTCCGCATTTGTCAGACGGCGTTTCCGCTGCTTAAGTCCTCTCCCCACGGTAAGATCATCAACATCGGTTCGGAGTACTCGATCTTCGGGGCCGGCGGAGTGGTCCCATACTCGACGAGCAAGGGCGGCGTCGTGCAGCTTACGAAGTCGTTGGCTATTGCGTGGGCACCGCATGGCATCCAGGTGAACTGCATCGTTCCCGGCTGGACTCGCACGGACATGACCCAGGGGGCCCAGAAGAATGAGCACCGATACACGCAAATCGTCGAACGCACTCCTGCGGGACGCTTCGGCGAGCCCGAGGATATGGGCGGTGCGGCTGTCTTCCTTGCCTCACAGGCGAGTGACTTCGTCACAGGGGTCGTGCTTCCTGTGGATGGGGGGTACGCGGTGAGCTAGTCCGCTAATCCTTCGGTGTATGAAGAGAGCTGCTTCTGTGGCGGAGTGAAAATCGAAGCGGCTGGGATAGGGAAGAGGTCCTATTCGGAAAATTCGATTTTCGAAGAGATTGAAGCTTTGGTGTCAGACCTACCTATTGTAATATCTTCAAAGAGTTGATAACGCTCAGCCTGCCTGAATTTATGTTTGAACAAGTCAGAGAAAGAAAAAGAATGAACTTATGGCGTGGGCTATATTGAAGCACTGAATGATTACTGATGGAGGCGAAACCATTCCTATGCGACAACCGATAACAACCCACACACGCTACAGCGCTTGCGCGCCTTGGCCTAGCGGCACCCCGCATTCGCAGGGTCGTGTATGGGCAAACCGTTAGCAGTAAGTTGGCTCTTTTTTTATCGACCCATTCGGGGCGACAAGGAAGAAGTAAGTCGATGAGGTAGAACGGATGGATCGAGTAACTATTGGTCTCTCCCCCGAAAGCTGTACCAGTTGGATTGCGAGTATAAGCGCGCTATTTTGAGGTCGGGAAGGAGTCCGATCATGAAAGGAAAACGTTTCACCGAAGAGCAAATCGCCTTTGCCTTGCGGCCAGTAGAAAGCGGCGTGCCGGTCGTCGAGATCTGCCGTAAAATGGAGGTCAGCGAAGCCACGTTTTACCGATGGAAGAAGAAATTCGCTGGTATGGGCGTCGCCGAATTGCGCCGCCTAAAACAGTAATCTACTCCGGATCAACTCAATGAGCAGTGGAGTATGGATTTTATGAGCGATGCGCTCGTGAATGGTCGCCGAATCCGCGTGTTAACAAGAGTCGATGACTTTAGTCGTGAGAGTGTATACATTGGGGTCGGCTCTCATTTCCGGGGTATTCAAGTCGCGCAGACCTTGGCCAGCGTGGCCCGGCGGCGATCCGTACCAAAGAAAATCAGGGTAGATAAGGGTCCAGAATTTACATCCGTTGCCCTGGACCAATGGGCGTATTGGAACGAGGTCCAGTTGGTCTTTTCGAGACCGGCTACCCCGACCGATAACGCGCATATCGAGTCATTTAATGCGCGTTTGCGGCAGGAGTGCTTGAATGCCCATTGGTTTGAATCCATTGAGGAGGCACGAAGTAAAATCAGGGCGTGGCAGCATCAGTATAACGAGGAACACCCTCACAGTGCGCTAGGTTATTTAACGCCGAACGCCTTTGCGAAAACACAGGCTAATTCGCCTCAAAATAGAGCCCAGCTCTCACGCTGAATGGTACCGAAATAGGGAGCAGCCTAGTGGGTCGATGAACCGTAAACTGGAAAAGAAGAAAATCATGAAAGCATATGTACTGAGTAAAGCAGGTAGCATTGAGAATCTTATTTTACGAGAGATCGAACAGCCCAGTCCTAAAGCAGGTGAAGTGCTGGTTGAAGTGAAAGCGGTCAGCATTAACCCAGTTGATGTAAAAGTGAGACCTACAGAATAGGATCTCAATATGATCGTAGGTACTGAAAGTCCGGTTATTCTGGGATGGGATATTGCCGGCACGGTCGCGGCTATTGGAGGAAATGTCACACAGTTTGAACTGGGTGACTCAGTTTTCGGCATGGTCAACTTCCCGGCGCACGGAAAGTGTTATGCCGAATGGGTGGCAGCCCCAGAAAATCATCTTGCAAAAACGCCCGCAGATACATCGTTTGAAGACGCCGCGGCGACCACGCTTGCAGCTCTGACGGCCCTTCAGGTTTTACGGCCCCGCATCAAAGTGGGAGACCGGGTTCTCATTCATGCCGGTTCCGGCGGTATTGGCCACTTCGCGATCCAGATTGCCAAACACCTCGGCGCATATGTTCTGGCTACCTCATCGGAAAAAACAGGGATTTCGTGATGTCTTTAGGCGCTGATGAGCATATTGACTATCGGGAGCAGAACTTTGAAGAGGTTGTCTCGGACATCGACTTTGTTCTGGATGGCATGGGCGGCGAGGTGCTCGTAAACTCGCTGAAAGTGGTGGAAGATGGCGGCGTGATTGTTTCTTTTCCTTCCATGGAATTATCTGAAGAAATTAAGGCCGTTGCAGAGCTGCGCAAAATAGATGTTTCATTTGTTCTGGTGCAGTCGAACGGCGCAGATATGAACACATTGAAAGGCCTAGCTGAAAGCGGCGTGCTGAAACCGCATGTATCAAAGACCTTTCCGTTTGCAGAAATTGCAGAAGCCCATGAGCAGATCGAATCCGGTCGGACCGTGGGCAAAGTCATTATCACTGTATGATAGAGTAGAAAGTGGATCCCTATACAGCAGATAGGTCGGAATGGGAAGACTGGCAGCGCGACTACAGGTTTGGCCTACTCCTCATCATGCCACCAAAAAACATTTCAGAAAAAACAGATCCATTACGGGCAAAGTATGACCCACGCTCCCATGCAATCTGTCCAACGCATATCTCCGTATCTGATCCTCTACGCTGCGAAATGACCATGAATTTTCACAGTGAAATACGACATATTCTAAACTCAATTGAGCCTTTTACACTTCACTTTTATAAGCCCCATGCTTCGGCAGAACGAGCTGGCATTGCCTTTCCCATATCGCCTCAAGAACCAATTAATCATTTGAAACAAGCACTCCATAGCGCAACGATATTTGATGGAAAAATTTATCGGAGACGACCTATCCCTGCGCATATGACCATTGCAGAATTCATATCTATTGAGGAGAGCCTCCGACTTTGTGAGCAGCTCCAAGATTCAGCACCTAGTGGTTCATTTCTATGTGATAGATTAGAGTTTGTTGTTCCAGATGAAAACTTTCAGTTTCAGAGAGTGGATACCTTTCTTTTAGGTGCATCCCAAGATGGTCACTGAACGCCAGAGGCACACAAATTAAAATCAATAGTGGCGCTGTTTTTTTACTGCCCTAAGGAGGACACTATGGCCGATGAAGATGTGGAGAAACCAGAGCGCAAAAGTATTCCTATCCCCGCAGACTTTGCTCTTACCTGGGCTGAGAGTAACGACGCCGAACGGACTTGGAACCTAGACGGCACCCATTTTCCTGAAGCGATGCCACCGCTCGAATTCGATTACTGGCATTGTGCGATACGCGGCATCTACCACTTGCAGAAACGTCTCGACGCGCCGAACCGAATGTTGATCCGCTATATCAACGGCTATTTCTATATGGGCGAGCACCGCGTCGTGGCGGAGGCAGACGAAGATCAACACAAAAAGCGGGGTGAGGAGGCCATTCAAAAGCTCGCTGAGCAAATGCATACTCTGTGGCCGGATCAATGGTTGCCCGAGATTGAGGAACACCTGGCTTTCTGGGATGCCTTTGATCTAGAGGGGGCTTCTCTAGAGGCGTTGCGCCTTCACTTGGACGAGAGTTGGCAACGGGTGAACCAGATCTGGACGCTTCACTTTAAGCTGGGACCGCCCGCCTACAAGGCCATGGAGAAGTTCAAAGAATATTATGGAGAACTCTTTGAGGAAAAAGAGGACGAGCTAGCCGCATTTAGGCTGTTGGAAGGGCTCGATAATAAGACGGTGGAAATAGGCCATGCCCTATGGGATCTAAGCCAGGGCTTAGCGCCTGATGTAGCCCAGACCATCGTCACGCACGCTGCGGCTGAAGTAGTCCCGGCACTGAAAAAGACCGAGAGTGGCCGTGCCTTTCTCGTCGATTTAGAGGTCTATTTGGCGGAGTACGGTCAGCGCAGCAACCACTGGAGTTTGAGCCTGCCCAGCTGGACTGAAAATCCTACACCAGTGTGTAAAAGTCTGCAAGATTACCTGCGTAGCGATAGTGATCCACGCCTTAAATACCAAGCGTTGGCAGCGGAGCGCGAGCGCGCTTTGGCGGTCTTGCGCGAGCGGCTGCAGGGGTATCCGCCGCCGGCTCGAGGCGAGTTTGAAGAACGCCTCAAACAAGCCCAATTGGGCATGTTGATATCGGAAGACCACAATTTCTGGATCGATTTTGCCGCCACGTACAAGGTGCGGTGTGTGATCCTAGCTTTGGGGCAGCGATTGGTCGAAGCGGGATGGATCGAAGCCGCTGATGATGTGTTCTACCTGCATTTGGAAGAAGTGCGACAACTCCATGGCGACCAGAGAGTTTTGGTTGCCGAGCGGCGGCAGTGGCTGGAGCAGTACCGCAAGGTCAAGCCGCCGCCGCGGCTGGGCGTGGAGCCACGGCCAGAGAAGAAAGCGGCAGGCGAAGAGGAAAAGCCAGAGCCACCTGCTGATGAGCCCGGTGTATTGCGCGGTCAAGTAGGATCGCCCGGTACGGTGCGGGGACGGGCACGGGTAGTCGAGTCCATCGCCAGTTCCGAAGGCTTAAACCCGGGCGATATTATAGTTGCACAGACGACGTCACCGTCGTGGACGCCGCTCTTTGCGACGCTGGGGGGCGTGGTCACCGAGCAGGGCGGGGTGTTGAGTCACTGTGCCGTTATTGCCCGGGAGTACCGCATCCCAGCGGTCGTAGGTGTGGCAGATGCGCGCGGAAAAATAGCCGATGGCCAACTGATCGAATTGGACGGTGCGGCCGGCACGGTGCGACTCGTCGAAGCAGACGAGTAAGGTGCTGGCTTTGTTAAAAGCGTTTGGTGCATCTGAGATTATTCAGCGTGCCCTGAGGCTCGCAACTCTTTAGCGCTGCTTATGAGCGCCGGTCGATATTAAAGGTGCCGCGGGAGAGGTGAGCGGCGCGCATCTCGATATTCAATTCGCTGGTATAGCGCTTGACCAAGCGCAGCTCTTGTTCGGTCATCAGCGAAATGGCGCATCCTTCTGAGCCGGCGCGGCTAGTGCGGCCGACGCGGTGCAAATAGTCTTTGCTCTGTGTCGGTATGTCGAAATTGAACACGTGTGTTACGCCCTGTATGTCGAGCCCGCGCGCGGCGATATCAGAGGCGAGCAGCACGTTTGCCGTGGCATCGCGGAAATCATCAATGGCCCTTTTCCTCTTCATATTGTCCTGCGTTCCATATAGGTCGACCGCCGCTATTTTGTGATGTACTAACTTGGAGGTGATCTCTTCGGCGTTGGCATTGCGGTGGACAAAGACGATGGCGCGCTCGGGGCGCAGTGCGCTGAGCGCCGAGCGCAGTGTTTCTACCTTGTCGCGTTCTTCACACTCGATATAGAAATGCTCGATGGCGGCATTGACCTGGTCGGAGCCGGTATAGACTGGCACTAGGGCGGGAGCGAGCGCCTTGGCTTCGGTCGAGCTTTCATCTTGTTTGGTCGCGGATACAAAAACGAGCTGGCGCTCGCGCAGGGTCGCCTTAATTATTTTCTGGATAGATTCGAGACTGTCGCCGAATAATAGGCGGTCTACTTCGTCGACGATGATCTGTTGGACCGTATGCGGTTTTATTTTTTTTGCATCGATCAACTCGTTGATGCGCCCCGCCGTGCCAATAACGATATGTGGCTTACTCTTTAGTTTTTCTACTTGTCGTTTGATCGAGGCGCCGCCGATGAGCACCTGTAAACGGATTTCCATGCCGGCATGTTGCGCGAGGTCGCGCCCGACCTGAGCGATCTGCATGGCTAGTTCGTGCGTGGGCACGACGATGATCGATTGCAGGGTGCGCTGCGTGGGGTCGATCTTGGAAAATAGAGGTAATAGATAGGCTAGGGTTTTGCCCGTGCCCGTCTCGGAGCTGATATAGGCGTCGCTTCCGGCCAAGAGGATGGGGATCGCCTGTTCTTGAATGGCCGTAGGTTCGGTGATATGGTCTTGGCTCAGTGCCGATTCGAGAGCCGGCGCTAGGCCTAAGTCGCTGAAGGTTGTCATTCGTTGGCAGGCTTTCCGCAGTTTTTTCTGATATGTGAGAAATAGTGCATAGAAGCTACCTAAGTTATAGGGGGCCGTCCAACGTTCACTGCGCACGGGGTTGAGTTTTGCTCGGGTTTCTCTAGTTTCAAATAGTCTCGTGCACTGAAATACATGCAATCTTTCCGTTGGGGGTTTGAATGAGCGCCGAATTACTAGACGCTGCACTGTCATTTGATAATCGTTTTACGCGCGAGCTGCCCGCCGATCCGCTATCGGCTAATTATGTTCGTCAGGTGCAGGGGGCTTGTTATTCGCGCGTACAGCCCACCGCGGTCGCTCAGCCGCAGTTGGTGGCCTATGCGCGCGAGGTGGCCGAGGTGCTCGGCCTGTCGCCCGCCGCTTGCGAGACCGGTGACTTTGCCGAAGTCTTTGCGGGCAATCGTTTAGCAGAGGGTATGGACCCGTATGCCACGTGTTATGGTGGGCATCAGTTTGGTCATTGGGCCGGGCAATTGGGCGATGGCCGGGCGATTAATCTCGGTGAGATCGCCAACGCAGAGGGCCAGCGCTGGGCTCTGCAGCTCAAAGGTGCAGGGCCGACGCCCTATTCGCGCACGGCCGATGGGCTGGCGGTATTGCGTTCGTCGGTGCGCGAGTTTCTCTGTAGCGAGGCGATGTTTCATCTCGGCGTGCCGACGACGCGGGCGCTGAGCTTGGTATTGACGGGTGAAAAGGTCGTGCGCGATATGTTCTACGACGGCCATCCCAAGGCCGAACCCGGTGCCGTCGTTTGCCGCGTCTCCCCTTCTTTTACGCGTTTTGGTTCGCTGCAGATATTTGCTGCGCGCGGAGAAGAAGACGTTTTGCGGCGCATAGCTGATTATACGATTCGCACGGATTTCCCCCACTTGGGCGAGCCCTCAAAGGAAGTATATCTGCGCTGGTATGAGGAGGTGGTACGGCGCACGGCCGAGATGATCGCGCACTGGATGCGGGTGGGTTTCGTGCACGGCGTGATGAATACCGATAATATGTCGATTCTGGGTCTGACTATAGACTATGGTCCCTACGGCTGGCTCGAAGATTACGATCCGGACTGGACGCCCAATACCACGGACGCCGAAGGGCGTCGCTACCGTTTTGGCAACCAGCCGTCGATCGGGCATTGGAACCTCGCGCAGTTGGGACAGGCTATTTTGCCGCTGGTTGGTGAGATCGAGCCTTTACAGGAAATCATCAACGGATATTCAGCGGAGTACGAGCGCCACTGGCATAACATGTTAACACAGAAGTTGGGCTTGGTCGCATATGATGGTGAATTGGCGGCGGAGTTGCACGAGATATTGCCGCTAGTAGAGACGGATATGACGATCTTCTATCGCCAATTAGCCGAAGTCGACGTCGAGGCGGCAGCGGGGGCTGAAGAGGCCGATTTGATGGCGCCGTTGCTTGCGGCTTATTATGCGCCGGACGAGTTGACGGATAGCTACAAAGCGCGCTTAGTTGCCTGGTTGCGTCGCTATAGTGCGCTGGCGCCGGTCGGGCGCAAGGCCCAGATGAACGCCGTTAATCCCAAATACGTGTTGCGCAACTATATGGCGCAACTGGCAATCGACGAGGCGGAGGCGGGTAAATTTTCATTGGTCAACGAGTTATTGGAGCTGTTGCGACGGCCCTATGACGAGCAGCCCGCAAAGGAGCAGTACGCGCAGAAACGGCCCGATTGGGCGCGGCATCGGGCGGGGTGTTCGATGCTGTCGTGCAGCTCTTAGCCCAAAAATATCAGTAGGTAACTGCGATGGCACGGAGGCTGAAA
This sequence comes from Planctomycetota bacterium, assembly GCA_047616505.1. Classification (GTDB taxonomy): domain Bacteria; phylum Latescibacterota; class UBA2968; order UBA8231; family UBA8231. The sequence continues at coordinate 6,864 of JBLHGI010000081.1, read as the reverse complement.
TCCTCGCCCTGATCTGCGCCGAGATCAATGCGGCACAGATAGGTCCCCGGTGGCAGCAGGGAGCCGTTGGCGTCTCGTCCCGACCAGACAAAAGACCAACGCCCATCTATCGCTGTTGCTCGTAGCTGGGCGACGATGCGACCCGTTAGGTCGAGGATGTGTACCTGTGGATTGACCGCCGATAGTTTCAGGACCCAAAAGCTGATATGGAGCTGGTCATTGACGCCATCGCCGTTGGGGGTGAAAAGGGCCGGCTCGATGACCAGATCTTTGACCAGGCGGTCGCTGTCCGGGAGATCGGGTAAGAGCACTACGTTGGCACGCCACGCGGCCGGTTCGACCGATTGCCATATGCCCGGTCGCTCGCTGTCGCCCAAGTCGAGGGTAAAAACGGTGGCGTAGTGTCGCAGGCGGGCCATGAAGCTAACTTGCACGGAGTCGCTGGTCACTTTTTGCGGCAAGGTAACAAAAAGCGAGTCGTCCAGCACCGAAATGGCCGTCGGAGTGGTGCGGATACCGCGGATTGTCAGCTCGACCTGTGCCGCTGAAATCGAGCTGGGCACCGTAAAGCGCAACCGGTCAAAACCGCTGTCTTCAGCGTCGGCTTTGGGCGCGAGTGTATAGCTGAAACGGCTTTCGCTATTGGTCTGTGCCTCGCGCGGCCAAACACCGCCTTGGGCCTCTTGCACCAGCGCGTCCTCAAACTCAATCGACAGCGATCTCACCTTGGGGGCAACCTGCGGGTCAGCGGTCGATAATATCATCTCCAACTGCACAAAGCGCTGTGGATTCTTCGATTTAAATGGCTCGCCCGAGATCTGGTAGAAGTTGCTCCACTCGTCCCAGTCATCGCCGGCGACGATGGAAGTGTCAATGGGACCGCGCAGCACCTTGGGTTTGCTTAACCACGTCTCCTCGGTCGTCAAATAACCCGCGCGATCGTAAAAGGTGTACTGCTCGCTCAGCGTATTGCCCGCGCGCGAGCGCAACTGGAGTTGGGTGCCAACGGGGAGCTCGGCGTCCCACGAGAGTTTCCTGATAATGTGGGGGCGATGGTCGCCGCGCGACTGAGCGAGGTCGATGAAGTCCGACGAGAGCGCGACCTGGGCGGGATGGCCCGAAGAGAACAGCATCCATTCCGCCCACTTGCTCTCGAACCACTCTTGGTCCGTTAGGCCGTGCCAAAATAGATAGCGTATTCTGCGCGGTTTAAATAGGTAACGGATGCGGTAGAGCCCCTGAGCCTTGGGGTCAACGTGGGTGAATAACTCGGTGTAGTCGAGGGGTTCGGGGACGGGTCGCGATGTGCTGATGCCGGGGGTGCCATCCGAAAATAGGACGCGGTGGCCGCGCCCGGTGCTGCCCCGGTGCCCACCGGTAGTGCCTTCGAATTGGCGCAGTGCGTAGAGGAATAGCTCGTCGATAAAGAACACGGCACCCAGATCGACGTAGAACCAGGTGCCGGCCGCCAGCCAGCCGATGGCTCGATTGACGTTGGTTCCGGTGACCAGGTTGCCCGAGGTAATCAGGCTGGTGGTATTTATATTGGCATCGAATAAGTGCTGGGGGAAAGTGGCCACGGTGCCATTGACGAAGTCGCCGCGCTCGCGGGCGCCAATGCTGATATTGTCGCCCACGCTCAACACCTCAATCTCGGCGAGAGCGGCGTCGGCGTGCCGTTGTTCGATGCCGATGCCGATATACTGGATGACTTGGTAGCGGTTTTCGTAGTCGAGGTCGAGGTCGAGGTCGGCATCTACGACAAATACGCTATCGGCGACCGTATATTCGAGAGGGATAATCACTTCGGTGGCCAAGTTGGGCTGCGTCGTGTGGTAGACGGGTTCGAACTCGAAGAGGTCCTCGGTGGCCTGGATCCGCGATCCAGTGGAGACGTAGACCGTAAACTGCCGCAGGGGCCGGGCACCCGGTTCGTAGGGAAAGCGCAGCCGAATCTGGCGCGCCAGCACCGCACGGCCCAGGTCGATATCGACATACCACTGTTTGAGCGCGTCCTCGGGGTCGGGTTGCCAAAAGGTCTCGGGGTCGCCGTCGAGCAGGAACTCGGCCGTCGCGGGATTGCTGCCAGCCTCCCATATGCCCCCCTGGACTTCGCCGCGCCGTTGGGTCGGGTGAGTAAAGAGGTGGGCATCGCGGACGGCGTCTATCTCCCGACTAAAGCGGATCAGGCTCAGCTCGCCCGTGTCCCCGATTTGCACGAGGTCGCGGGGCATAGACCAGGTCTGCCACTTGCTTTCGCTGTCGAAGACGAGTCGCTCAGCCGCACCATTTTCCACCGAACAGAGGGCAGCGAAGAGGATGAGAGCTATTTATTTTACCGCGTATGTACATGGCGTACCGTTAGTAGGCGATGCCCAGCGGGCGTAGCTGCCTTTTTACGCCCGTCTCGGATTGAAGCGTTAGGCCCAGCACATAGATTCCGGGCGGCAAGAGCTTGCCACCTTCGTCGCGCCCATCCCAGAAGGTGCGCTGTGGCCCCGCGCTCTGGTTGCCGAGCGGGAGTCTGGCTACTTGTAAGCCGCTGAGGGTGAAGGCACTCAGTTCGACGACGGCTGCTTCTGGCAAACGGAACAGCGCATAGGTGATTTCCACCTGCTCGTGGATGCCGTCGCCGTTGGGGGTGAGCACGGGGGTGGAGAAGCTCAGATCCTGGATCGCGTCGGATGGCGTACCATCTGTGGCCAGGACACGTAGACTGTTGGTAGAGATCGCTGCGGCGGCATCGCCGGGCCGAATGGGCTGCGGTAGGTTCAGACCATCGGTGCTAAAGGCCTCGCCATCGAAGGTGGTGGCCAAGAGAAAGAGCTCGGTGCCGAAGACCACGCGGATAGGCACATTATCTAAACTAGTTACTGCTCGGGGCAGGATTACGATCAGTGCATCGTCCTCGACCTGCACGCTGCGTGGTTCGACCACGGCGAGGGGCTGACCCATTTCCAGGCGTTTGAAGAGGGTTCGATTACCGGTGCGCAGGCGCAGGGCATCGAAGCCATGCTCACCGTCGTCTGTGAAACTAGCGCTAATATCATAGGCGAAGTTAGTTTGCTTGCCTAGATCCACCGCGCTGAAACCGCGCGTTGGCTGCATGTTGTCTAGGCGGGCCACTTCGCCCGTCGGCAACATAGCCCTCGCCTGGTTTTAAATCGAATTCGTAGCGCCTGCGCTCGACGACGACTTCACGGCCTTTGTTGTCGAATTCGTGGTAGATCTGAGGGTCTGCGTCCCGGCCTGTGCGCGCCTCTACGCTGAGCCAGACGCGCGCCTCGGGGTCTTCGACGTGTACGCCATTTTCTAATACGCGCATGGGAGTGGCCGACCACGAGAGGCGGCCGAAGTTCACTTGCTGGCCCAGGTCGAAGAGGGTGGAGAGATAGAAAGTATGGGAGGGCACACCGTGAGCGAAGAGTTCAAAATCGCCGATCGTGCCCTTCAGGGCAATGCCGCCATCGGAGCCATATGCCGTGTTGGGGTCGATATCCAGACTGGATGGATTGCGCCGCCAGCGGATAAAGCGGATGTATTGGCGGGGAAACTCGACCTGCACGTTGGCGGAGAAATTTTCGGCGACCTCGGCGATGACTCGACCGACGCGCTGATAGGAGTTGCTATCGAGCCAGAGCGGATCGGCCTTGGGAGCGATGGAAATTTCATAGGCCGGGACCACGTCCTCGTTAAGGGGTAGGCCGTTGGCACGAAAGCCCTGTGAGGGCGTGAAGAAACCAATGCGCCGGGCCGGTATGGGCACCGCCAGGTCGAAAGTAAACCAGTCGTAGCGGCCCGCCGTGTTCGAGGGGATATAACTGGAGCTATCGCTATCGACTAGATAGGTGGCGTTATAAGCGGTGGATTCGCTGCCGAGACCGAGCCACCAGGCGCGGGGGCGCTCGCCGTCGACAAAACCGAGTTCGCGGGGGAACTTGCGCGGCGACCAATTATTCAGCTGAGCAAATACATTTTGATCGGGAGTCAGGTAATGAGGTTGGATAGAAGTGGGGGTGATATCGATGAGGATGCTGATCGAATCATTGCCGGTCCACTGCAGGCCGTCGCCGCCCAATTGCCAGCGGTTGATCTGGGCCTGGCTAGTGCTGGCCCCCTGGAACGAGATCAGGGCGGCGAGTAGCCATTTCGCGTGCGCTCGGTGTAACATAATAGCCTCAAATCGGACTTTTACACCATCTACACCATTTTGAGGCTATAACATACAGAGAACAACAGAGCTGTAGCAAAGGATTTTTTTAGCGAACCTGCCCACCTCGTGCGCAGGTTCGCCCCAGGTTCTTCTTACGCCTTGTTGCGCGAGACCTATTGAGTCGCTGTATTTTTTGGGCTTAGGTGCCTTCGCGAATTTTGCGCCCGCTGCCGTCATAGTAACTATAGACGCCGACTAAGTGATCGTCTGCGAAGGTGCCGAGTCGTTTTAGATCACCTTGGTGGTAGGTCCATTCACCTTCTTTGCGTCCGAATTTGAAGTGCCCTGTTTCCAGTAGGTTGCCATCGGGGTGATACGATCGGTAGAAGCCGTGCCTGACTTGGTGACCTTTCTCGTGTATATAGTACTGATACTCTTCCGTTATTTGGTTGCTACTCTGATCGACCATCGTTTCGATTAGGATCTCTCCGGCAATTTGGGGTGGCGCTGGAGTGGTCACCGTTTCGACTTGGGGGTCGGGGCTGCAGGCAAGTAAGAGCAACACCCCCCAAAAAGATATTTTTTTAATCGTTTTTCTCCTTTCAACGCAAAGAGCGGGACACGCCATTTGAGGTGGTATTTAGAACTAATAATATTCTAATAAACCGCCTTATTTTCAAGAGTATATTTTTAGCCGAGTTATAGCCAGTACACTCTAATCGTTCTAACTTAGATGGCCCAGTGAATATGATCGGGTTTAATTGGAGACTATTATAGTGCATTGGGGGGGATGATTTGGAAGCTATAAAATTGAAATGGGCGTTGAAATGGGCGTTGAAATGGGCGTACTAACGCAAGCACATCTCGACCATTTTGATGAAAACGGCTATATGGTGATCGAGGGAGCCGTGCCGAGCGAACTCTGCGATGGAGTGGTCGAAGCCATCTTCGCTTTCCTGGAGATGGACCCTGCCGATTCTGATACGTGGTATCGCGCGCCGCACAAACCCGGCGCGGGCATGGTCGAGATGTATCAACATCAGGCGATGTGGAATGTCTACCAGCATCCGTCGATTCACCAGATTTACAGCGAGGTCTACGAGACTGAGCGTATCTGGGTGCATCCAGACCGCGTCAATATGAAACCACCGCGGCATCCAGATTATCCCGAATGGGACCACAAAGGCATGTATCATTGGGATGCGGATACGTCGAAGCTGCCTGTGAGTTTTGGCACGCAGGGCGTGCTCTTTCTAACGGATACGGCGGATGACCAGGGTTCTTTTGTCTGCTGGCCCGGTGCGCATAAGTCGCTGATAGACCCCGACGAACCTTGGGTGCCAGAGATTGATCCCGAGAATTTTATACAGGTGTCGGCCAAGGCCGGTTCGCTGCTGATATGGCATCGGGCTCTGCCACATGGCAACGGCCGCAATACGTCAGATAAACCGCGCCTGGCGCAGTATATGAATTTCTACCCGGCACCCGAGCCGATGGACGAGGGGCGTCGTCAAGAACGCATTGCGCTGTGGCGAGAGCGGCGGGCGTTAGGGCGCGGTCCGTGGCCGGGGGATCCGCGCGGGTGGGAAGCCAAAAATTATGGTTCGGCAGAGTTGACGGCGTTGGGGCGAAAACTACTCGGGCTCGACTTGTGGCCGTAGGGCGATGCGTGCGTAGCGCCGTTATATACAAGTTGCCCAGATTTGTTAAATTCCTTCTTTTGCCCCTACAATCCTGCCGCGTCTTTAGCGCTGGCTCAAATTGTCGCCGAGATCCGTCGAGTCGAATTGTCCTTTTTCGGCCGAAACGGTGACCGCTAGTACTTCTAGGTGCTCTTTTGTGTGGTTGTAGAGTCCGTGGCTGCCCCCTAGACGGTTGGGAATAGTGTCCCATTGTTCTACTTCTTGCGTCTCGTCGTCTACTGTCATGCGCCCGCGCCCTTCGATGAGGATAAAGCACTGCTCGACGCTGTCGTGGCGATGGTACCCGAGCGAAGTATCCGGCGGCAGTAGATAGTGTATCAGCGAGTGGAAGTTGCTGCGAAAATCTTCTGGTCCCCAGATCAAACGGCTGCCGACTTCGCCCTTGCCGCCGTGTGCTTGGCCGTATTTCAAGGCGCTGCGGTCTAGGCGCCCAACGGGCAGACGATCGGTGGACTCTAACTCGGCGTTGGCGCGGTCGTCGCCTAGGTCCGTCGATTTGGGCGTGCCGCCGGGAACGACGCAGTGGACATTGAACCAGCGGGTCTCTTGCTCTGTGTGGTTGTAGATGGCGTGGATCTCTCCCGAGCGCAACGGTACGGTCGCCCCGCCCTCGACGATGGCCGTGCGCCCGTTGTGGGTAAACTGTGCCGCGTTGTCGACGGTGATAAAGATTTCTTCGCTGTCGTCGTGGCGGTGGTAGCCGATACCCGTACCCGGTAAGAGGATGGCGCAGTGGACAAAGGCGAAGGGCGTCTCGAAGTCGGCCCGATCCCATAGGGGATGAAAGAGGATGGAGCCAGCGCCGGCATGGACGCCGGATAACTCTTTCATGTCTTCGCGGTCTGCTCGTTTTACGCGCATTATAATCTCATTTCTCGCGGTGGAAAAGCTGTAGGTTCATGTTGTTGGGGCCTTCGAAAAAACCGAGCGTGATGCCGGTTCCCCCGCCCACGTCGAAAGCTTCTTTGGTGATAGTGACGCCCTTGTCTTTCAGCTCTTGTGCGCTAT
>JBLHGI010000080.1:0-19572 GCA_047616505.1 Planctomycetota bacterium | reverse complement strand
ATGGTGGTTTGTGCTTCTTTGTTTAGCGGATCTTGATGGTGGCTTGTTTGCGCCCGGCTTCTAATACGGCGGTGGCGACCTTGAGCGCGTCGATGCCATCTTGGGCCGTTACCAGCGGCTGTTCGTCGTTATCGAAGCAGCGCACGACGTGTTTGGCCTGCTCTAGGAACATGTCTTGTTTGCGGTAGGGATAGACCTTTTCGCGGCCGTTGCCGGTCTTGAGAGTGAAAGCACCGTGGGTGTCTGGGTTAAAGGTTTTGGGAGGCTCTTTGGCCGTCATGCCAAATTGCAAAGAGCCTTTGGGGCCAATAATATCATTGAGCCCGCTTACCTGGGCACCAGCCGCTACGCCCCACGACCAGATGAGCGAGTGTTGGTCGCCGCTCTTGAAGTTGAGGATGGCGCTGGCCGTGTCGGCACCGACGCTGGTCTTATCGAATTGCAGCGACGAGGCTTGCACGGAAGCGACGGGGCCGAAGACCTGTAGGGCGAAGTCGTAGTTGTGTATGGCGCCGTCTATCAGCGGACCTCCCCCCTTTTTGACATCGCGGAACCAAGCGCGAGCCGGTTTGCCTCCAGCGGCAAAACGCCAGATGACGGGGTTGCCGACGGCTCCGGACTGTACGATTTGTTTAAATTTGCCCCAGAACGTGTCGAATCGGCGCACAAAACCGATGGTCAGACGCACGCCGGCTTTTTCGCAGGCCTCGACCATGCGCTCGGCGTCGGCGACTTTTAGTGCCATCGGTTTTTCACAGAACACGTGTTTGCCGGCGCGGGCGGCGGCGATAACGGGCTGTGCGTGTTGAAAGGTCGGGGTACAGACCCAGACGGCGTCGATTTCATCCGAACGCAAGAGTTTGCGATAGTCGTCGAAGTGGTTGTCGGCCCCAAAGTCGCTGGCGAAGGACTTGGCGGCGTCGGCGACCACGTCGCTGGCAGCGACGATACGGGCATTTTTTAAGTTTTTTATACGCTCGGCGTGGTGGCGAGCAATGCCACCACAGCCAATAAAACCTAGTTTGAGCATGGTCTAACTCCTCAACATTAGTGGTTGTGCGCGCACAATATAGCACAGTTGGTGTAGCTGGTCTAATAGGCGTATATCTTGTGTTGTGCTGCCGGAGCACTTTTTATAAAAGCGCGGAATGAAAAGTCCGTTGGTTTTGTCTAAAATGGGACCGAGGCTATTGACAAATGGTTCGGTTTTAGTTTTTTCATTAAAAATGACTGACCAGTCAGTCCGGTTTGTCTTAATATATCTAAGGATGGAGGGTGTCATGGACAAGATGGGTTCTGAGTCGGTGGCGCGCGTGGCGCGCATGTATAAACAAAACAAGGATGCAAGTGCCGCGCTGGGGATTTCGCTGCGTTATTTTGCGCGTTTGTGTCGGCAGTATCAGATTGAAACACCGTACGCTCGTCATCGCCGACGTATTCATGAGGCAAAACGCTAAGTATCAATTAGTTTACTCCTGATTATATCGGAGTTCAATTGTATTCAATCGGAGAGGTATGAACGGTAAAACGCTGTTGCGATGGGGCACCAGTATGCTACTGGCGCTGGCGGTCTTAAGTGGTTGTGGGGAAGACGAAGAAGAGCAGGCGGCGGCTGGTGCTCAGGGTGGTCGCGGTGGTCCCGGTGGTTGGGGGGGCGGTCGTGGTGGGGGCGCGGCTATTCCGGTCAAGGCCGAAAAAGTCGTGCGGGGTGAAATGAGCTCCTATATCGAGACCTATGCGCGCCTAGAGGCAGAGCGCCAAATCAGTGTCACGGCGAGGGCTACCGGTTATTTGCAGGAGCTTTCTGTCGAAGAAGGGGATCGAGTGCGTGCGGGACAGGTGCTGGTGCGGCTCGACAAAGAAGAGTTAGATCTGCGCATGCGCCAAGTCCAAGCCAGCTATAACGAGTCCAAGGCCAATTACGATCGCATACAAGTGTTGCACGAAAATAAGATGGTGAGTCAGGCGGAATATGAGACGACCCAGCTGCGGTTTGAGAATAGCAAAGTCTCGCTTGAAGAGGCTAAACTCAACTTGGCTTATGCCGACGTCGAGGCGCCTATTTCCGGTGTGATTATGCGTCGTATGGTAGAGTTGGGTTCGCTCGTGCGTTCGAATCAGGAAATGTTTACCATCGCCGATATGGATCCGCTGCTGGTGCGCATTTTTGTTCCCGAACGGCGCATGTACCAACTGCGAGCAGAGCAGGCGGCCACCGTGGTCGTTGAGGCGTTGCCCGAACGGAAGTTTAAGGGCCGAATCCGCATGATTAGCCCAGAGGTCGATCCGGAGAGTGGCACGGTTAAGGTGACGCTGGAGGTGCCGGCGGATGGACTCCTAAAACCGGGCATGTTCAGCACGGTGCGCATTATTACGGAAAGTCGGCCGAATGCGTTGATCATACCCAAGAAGGCATTGATTCTGGAGACAGATGTCGACGATGTTTTTACCGTAGAGGATGGCAAAGTAAAGGTCGTCGATGTGGAGTTGGGCTTTGTCGAGGGCGATCGCGTGGAAGTAGTCTCGGGCTTAGAAGAGGGTATGGAGGTCGTTACAGTGGGGCATGAGGGGCTCAAAAATGGTTCCGCTGTACGCGTAGTGGGAGAGCGGCAGCCCGTGGTGGCTGAAGAAGGGGGAGATGGAGGAGAGTGGAAGGGTAAGGGTGCCGCCGCTAGTGGCGATAGTGCCAAGGGTACGGGCAAAGAAGGGGGTGGGGCTTGGCAAGGGCGCGCTGCTGGTAAACGGGGTAGTGAGGGGGGTAGTGCCCTACCTGACAGCCTGCGCGAGTTAATCGCCAAGTATCGCGCTGAGGGCAAGGAATTGCCCGATAGTTTGCGCGCCAAGCTACGGAAGATGCGCGGCGCGAGGTCCTCGCAATGAAGCTGGTCGAATTTTCTACCCGTCGTCGAGTGACGGTGGCTATGATCATGGTTGCCATTGTCGTTTTTGGCGCCGTGGGTTTTTCGCGTTTATCGGTCAATCTCTTGCCCGATATAACGTATCCGACCATTACGGTGCGAACGGAGTATCCAGGGGTAGCCCCTCTAGAAATTGAGCGCTTATTGTCCGAGCCGGTCGAGGGATTGGTTGGGGTCGTGAGCAATGTAGTGCGCGTTAATTCGATCTCTCGCCCCGGCATTTCCGACGTGATCGTGGAATTTGCCTGGGGCACGAATATGGATTTCGCTTCGCTCGATATACGCGAGAAGCTCGATCTGGGCAATTTGCCGCGCGAGGCGAGCCAGCCGATCCTACTGCGTTTTGACCCATCACTCGACCCGATTATGCGCGTTGCATTTTACGGCAATATCGGTCTTATGGAAATGCGCCGTATGGCAGAAGAGCGTCTACGGCCGCAGTTGGAGAGTCTTGAAGGCGTGGCAGCTGTTAGTATTGAAGGCGGTTTGGAGGAGGAAATCCAGGTGGAGGTCGAGGTGTCACGCCTCGACTATTTGGGTATTCCGATTAGCCAGGTGACTAGTAGATTGAACGCGGAGAACGTCAATCTGACAGGGGGGACGCTCAAGGATGGCGAGGCGGAGTTTCTCGTGCGCACGCTCAACGAATTTAAAAACATCGACGAGATCGACGAAATTATTATCGGGCAGATCAACGATGCGCCGATCAAACTCAGCGATGTAGGGCGGGTTTTTCGCGGCTATAAAGAGCGCGACTTGGTTACGCGTATTGACGGTCGCGAAGGGGTCGTCGTGGCGATCTTTAAGGAAGGCGATGCCAATACGGTGCAGGTTAGTAAGGCACTGCACGAACGTCTAAACGTCTTTAAAGAGGAAAATGGCAGTCTGTTCCAAGATAGTGGTATGCAGATTGTTTTTGACCAGGCGGTGTTTATAAGCCAGGCCGTAGACGAAGTGCTCAATACGGCGATTATCGGTGGGGCGTTGGCCGTCATTATCCTCTTTCTATTTTTGCGCAACCTCAAAAGCACTTCGATTATCGGTTTGGCAATTCCCATTTCGATCATAGCCACCTTCTTTTTGATGTTTACTTCCGGTGTCAGCCTCAATATCATGTCGCTCGGTGGTTTGGCATTGGGGGTGGGCATGCTAGTGGATAACTCGATTGTGGTATTGGAGAGCATACAGCGCTATCGAGATCAGGGCTTACCCACGGGCGAAGCGGCGCGGCGTGGCGCAGGCGAGGTGGGCACAGCCGTAGTTGCCTCTACTCTGACGACGATCTGCGTTTTTTTGCCCATCGTTTTTGTCGAAGGAGTCGCAGGTCAACTTTTTAAAGACCAAGCGCTGACGGTGACTTATTCGCTGGTCGCTTCTCTAGTCGTCGCCCTGATGTTAATTCCCATGTTATCTTCGCTGAGTATCGAAGATATGGTAGCTAAAAAGAGTGAGGAGGGCCCGCGCCGTGGCATAAAGGGGCCGGCATTGTTGGTGCGCGGTCTGGGCAGTTTGAGCCGTGGTGTGAGCAAAGTATTTTCTGGTTTGATGTGGCCGGTTTACAAGGTCTTTGATGGCGTTTTTGACGTATTGGCTGCGGCGTACCCACGCCTACTGCGTTGGGCGCTAACCCGTCGCCTCCTGGTATTGGTAGCGGCTTTTGCCCTCGCGGTGGTTGTGTTGATGCAGGCGCGTGGGCTCGGCGTGGAACTCATTCCTGAAATGAGTCAGGGCGAGTTTCTGGTAGACCTAGAGTGGGCTGCTGGCACGCCGCTGGAACAGACGACAAAACAAGTGGCACTACTCGATGCCAGAGCGCGCGAGGTCGAAGGGGTTGAGATGGTCTTTGCCTTGGTTGGCACTAGCGGTCAGACGGGTGGTACGGCCAGCGACAAAAAAGAGCATACGGCCCAGCTGCACTTGAAGCTGCGCTCAACGGAGGACGAAGTTCGCGTCGTGGCAACCGTGCGCGATATATTGGCCGACGTGCCCGACTTGGATTACAAGTTCTCACGCCCTTCGTATTTTTCGTTCCGCACGCCGATTGAAGTAGAGATTGCGGGCTATAATTTGGAGACGCTAAAGTTGCTGGCCGACGAGGTTTCTCAGCGTCTGCACGGTATAGAGGGGCTAACGGATATTCGCTCCAGCGCCGAGGGAGGGCAGCCCGAAGTGCAGATATATTTTGACCGTTTGCGGCTGGCAGAACTCGGTACTACGGTGCAGCGCATCGGCGAGTTGTTGCGCAATAAGCTGCAGGGCGAGGTGGCCACTGAACTAACGCGCCGAGATCGAAAAATTGATATTCGCGTGCGCGCGATCGATACGGAGCGCGAGACATTAGAAGACTTGAAGCGCATGGTGGTGAGTCCGGCTAATTACCCCGTTCCGGTAACGTTAGATAATGTGGCAATGGTGCACGCCGTGGATGGTCCGGCAGAAATTCGCCGAGTCGATCAAGAGCGCGTCGCTGTAGTTTCGGCCAATATTGAGGGGCGCGATTTGGGCAGCGTAGTGGCGGAAATCGAAGCCAATCTGTCGACGATGGCATTGCCCGAAGGGTTCGACATAGCGATGGGCGGCCAGAACGAAGAGATGGTGCGCTCTTTTGACAGTATGAAATTTGCTATGTCGTTAGCGGTTTTTTTGGTCTACCTAGTTATGGCCTCGCAGTTCGAGTCGCTGCTGCACCCGTTTGTAATCATGTTTACGATCCCTTTGGGTTTGGTCGGCAGTGTGTTGGCCTTGTTATTGACGGGTGAAACCGTGAGCGTCGTGGTGCTCATTGGTTTTATCATGCTGGCGGGTATTGTGGTAAATAATGCCATTGTGCTAATAGACTACGTCAATCAATTGCGCCGGGATGGCGGCATGAAAAAGATAGAAGCCGTCGTGCGCGCAGGCGAATTGCGCTTCCGTCCGATTCTGATGACTACGGCTACTACGGTGCTGGGTCTCTTACCTATGGCATTGGGCTTGGGAGAAGGCGCCGAGATTCGCGCGCCGATGGCCATTACGGTGATAGGCGGTTTACTGGTATCCACCATGCTGACGTTGGTCATTATCCCCGTGGTCTATACGCTTTTAGACCGCGGAGAATAAGGAGTTTTTTCTATGAGTCTTTCAGAATTCTCGCTCAAACGGCCGGTGACGTCGGTTATGGTTACCCTCAGCATTTTAGTGGTGGGTTATGTGGCCTTTGAGCGTTTGCCGATTGAGCAGTTTCCTAGTATTTCCTCATCGGGTATCTCGGCCAGAGTGAGCTATAATTCGGCGTCACCGGAAGAGGTTGAACGGCTCATTACAGTGCCATTAGAAGCGGCGCTGGGTACGCTCAATAACGTAGATCGCATCAGCTCGTCATCGGGTAATGGGCGTGCCGATGTGCGCGTCGATTTTAAGGCTGGCACCGATATGGACCTGGCCAATATGGAAATGCGCGAACGCGCAGATCAAGCCCGTTCATTTATGCCGGCGGATGTCGACCGCGTGCAATTGCGGCGCTGGCAAAGCGACCAGCGCCCCATCGTCTATGCCAATATGGCGTGGAAAGGCGATGGGGACCGTCTGCTGCAAGTTATCCAGAAAGTTATTCAGCCGCGGCTTCTGCGCCTCAACGGGGTCGCCGATGCGCAAATCGACGATCTCGAAGACAAGCAGTTGACGATTGAGCTGGATCGCGAGCAGCTGCAAGCACACAATATTTCGCTGGGCCAACTAGGCTGGCAACTGCGCGAAAACAATGTCAATTTGTCGTTGGGGCGCGTCCTCGATAGCGGTCAGCGTTATATGGTGCGTGCCATCGGCGAGTTTGATCAGGCGGAACAAATTGGCACCATGCCGCTGATGGGTGGTCAATTCCGCATGCGCGATATTGGCGAGGTCGTCTATGGTTATCCAGAAAAGACGCGCTACGAACGCCTGAATGGCATTGATGCTGCGCAGGTAGAAGTATATAAATCGTCGACGGCTAATGTGGTAGATATGGGGCAGGCCGTGACGGCTGAACTAAAAAAGATAGAAGCAGAATACAACGGTTTATTAGAAGTTGAGATCGTGCGCAATCGCGCTGAGGACGTGCTGAATGAAGCGAATAAACTGGTGGACTCGGCGCTGCTCGGTGCGATGTTAGCGATGATGATTATCTTCGCTTTCTTGCGCAATATCCGCTCCACTATGGTCGTGGCACTGGCCATTCCAACGGCGGCACTCTGCGTCTTTATCGGCATGTATATAGCGCGTGAAGTTTTTGGATCGAGCATCACCTTAAATATGGTTTCGATGATGGGGCTGATGCTGGCGGTGGGTATGCTCGTCGATCCAGCGGTCGTAGTGCTGGAGAGTATTTTTCGCCGCCGCCAGGAAGACGGCCTAGGATCGCGGGAGGCGGCGCTGGTGGGAAGCCGCGAAGTGGGCATGGCTGTCCTGGCTTCGTCGCTGACGACGATCTGTGTTTTTGTGCCTTTCTTCTTTCTCTCGGATAGTCGGTCGGCGGTGTGGATGCGCGATGCCGGTATGACTATTTGTTTGGCTGTCATCGTTTCTATGATCGTCTCATTGTCGCTGATTCCCCTAGCTACTTCGCGGCTATTTCAAGAGGGAATAGAGCGCTTTGATCGCTATCTAAAGGTGCTTGTTATAGGTGTTGTTGGCGGGATCGCTTATTGGCGGATATACGATATCGGGTGGCGCGGGCTTCAGCAGTGGTGGGAGCACTGGTTGAAGATGATTGGCACTTCCATTGTCGGTATGGTATGGACTACAGCTGTGGGGTTGGCTGTTGCGGCAGTATTGTTCGTACTCTTTGCTCTATACTGTCGGCGACACGGTCTGCGCGGTGGGTATGGCAACCTGCTCAATTGGACGTTAAATCACCGTTGGGTGGCGCTTATGGCGACGGTGGCTTTGATGGGGACGGGCTATCATCTCTACAACCAGATCGAACATCGAGGTCAGCCCTGGCAGCCGGAACGCCGAGTGGATATCAGTCTGGAGATCGACCGCAGCTATAGTATAGATGAGATACGAGAGCACTTTGACGGCTTAGAAGAAACCCTACTCGATAAAAGAGAAGCGCTGGATATCGAATCGCTGACGACCAGCTTTAGTCAGCGTCGTGCCAGCATCCGAGCCCATTTAGTCGCGGCCGATGATGGCAAGCTCTCAACAATGGAGGCGGGTCGCGCCGTTATGGCTCTATTGCCGCCCAAGGTGGGTTTTAAATATAAGATGGGGCGCTCACGCGGTTGGTCGGGCAATAATTTAGGCGTCGAGGTGCAGCTGCGAGGTCGCAGTGAAGAAGTCCTGGCCGTGCTGATAGAAGACGTCAAGGCGCGTATGGAACAGTTGCCTGGTGTGGAGGATGTCGATACGAGCTTGGAAGATGGCGAAGAAGAAGTACACGTCGAGGTCAACCGTTCGCAGGCACTCAATTACGGTCTGTCGCCGCGCGAGGTAGCTTCGAGCATTTCGACGGCGTTGGGTACGCGTCGCACCAGCAGCTTTAAGAGTGACGATCGCGAAATCGATATTGTGATGCAGCTCAATGAAGGCGATCGTGCCACCTTAGAACAGCTCAAAAATACCCGCTTTGAAGGCCGCGATGGCAACGCAATTCAGCTGGCTGCGCTGGCGGATTTCGACGTGCGGCGTGGGCCGCGCCAACTCAGCCGCGAAAACCGTGAGCTGACGGTCACGGTCTTTGCCAACACGGCCGACCGGCGCCAGGCGCAAGCGATGATCCCGAAGATAAAGGCGATGATGGAGGGCATGGAACTGCCGCCCGGTTATTCGTGGGATTTGGGACGGGCGGCGCGCTGGATGGAGGAAGACGAGAGCGATATAAACTTTACGGCGATTTTTGCAGTTGTGCTGATCTACTTGATCATGGCCTCGCTTTTTGAGTCGCTTATCCATCCCTTCACGATTATGCTTTCGATTCCGTTTTCGCTCATTGGCGTCGCGCTGGGGCTCTATGCTTTTGATGCGCCTTTTGACAATAACGGCGCGCTGGGGCTGCTCATTCTCTTTGGTATCGTGGTCAATAATGGCATTGTGTTGATCGACCATATAAACCACCTGCGGGCTGAGGGCATGAGCCGTCGCGATGCTATATTATTGGGGGGGCAACATCGTTTGCGCCCAATTCTGATGACGGCATTTACTACGATCCTCAATTTGATGCCTCTAGTTCTGCCGATGGTATATGGCACGGCGGAGGGTTTTTCGAAGCGGTGGGGGCCAATCGGCCTAGTCGTCGTTTGTGGTTTGACTAGCTCGACGCTGTTGACGTTGATATTGGCGCCGACGCTCTATTCGCTATTGGACGATGTCGCGATCTGGTTTAGACGCGTCGTGCGTGCGGCTAGCCAGAAGCAGGTGGCCATACCCAGTTCGAATAATTAAAAAGGGCGCTTTGTTGCTCTATTTGCTATATTAGCCGAAACTTTTCGCGAAAATGAGTGCGATATGGGTAAAGTCGAACGCAGAAAACAAATATTAGAAGAGGCCGCCCGCCTGTTTTCGTCCAAGCGCTTCGATGAGGTGCTGATGGACGAAATCGCTCAGGGGGCCGGTGTGGCGAAAGGGACGCTCTACACGTATTTCTCCGACAAGGAAGAGTTGTATTTTTCCGTAATCTTTGAGGGGATATCGCGTCTCAATGAGCAGATCCAGGCCAAGGCTGCCGGCCAGAAAGATCCCGAAAAGAAGCTGCGCAAAATCGTGCATTCCATCGTGTCTTTTGTCAGTCAGAACCGCTTCTTCTTTAAACTGATGTCGATTGAGGACAGCAAGAGCGATACGGGCAAGAGCGAAAATCGCTCGCGTTGGCACGAGCAGAAGCGGATACAGTTAGCGGTGATTCAATCCGTGCTGGTCGATGGCAAGCGCCAGGGTTATTTTTGCGTTAAGCATCCAGAGGTTGAGGCGAGTATCTTGCGCGATATGGTGCGCTCTACTATCACCAGCGCCGGCGGAAAGCTGAGCGTGGAGGAGATGGTGGGGACTATTATGCGCATCTTTGTCGGCGGTATACAAAAGGACGTTCCTACGGTTACAGCGTAGGTGATATGATTCTTTGTAATTTATCTGTTTTTTGTGTATCATAAGACTAGCGCTGAATAAGTGGTCCTCATTTTGCTTGTTATGAGGAGACGTTACACTTCTTAAGGTTGGTATTATGATTGAGGGAATGAGTTGGTGGCAACTCGGGGCTATATGGGGCTTGGGCGCACTGATTACGGGCGTGGGCGCCGTGATAAAGGTAGGTTTGCACTCGGCGCCGATCTACTGGTTGGTCGGCGTACTATTGGGGCCGCTCTCTATCCTGGTCTTAGTGCTCGACCGCAGAAAAAAATGCCCTTTCTGTCATCACAGTGTGATGCGTCATGCCAAAGTATGCAGCGATTGTGGGCATAGATTGGTTTATGCCCATCCATAATACAGGTATTATCACAAAATTATTTATAAGGGGCCGCTATTAGCGGCCCTTTTTTATTGCTCCTTCATGCTCGCGCGTATTTCTTCGAGTTGAGTGCAGACATCGGGGCCCAATACGAGTCCCAGTTGTATTATTTGGTTGAGGCTGCTGCCTATATAGGAGAGCAGGTTTTCCGGTAGACCGGCGGCGATCTGCTCTAGGGTCTCCTCGTCTTCATCATCGAGGGCCATTTGAGTGCTATTGATCGACTCCATAGCTTCCATAGCGCGTTTTAATGGCGTATCTGCTGCGGCTGGATAAGAGTAAAAGGCACTCGCTAGAAAGCTCGAGAGACTGATTAATTGGGCCAAAGCATCGGTGCTGTTAGGGGTGTGATGTTGGGCGATGACCGATTGCAAGGATTCTGCTAATTCCCAATTGCGTGCTAAGAGGCTTCCCACCTGTAGGTGATCGACGCCGGCTGTTTCCCGTTCGGCCTCGCACATGCTCATTTTCCACTCGCTTTCTTCTAAGGCACTGACAAAGTTTGAGTAGAGGCCCGGATAGCAGTGGACCAGAGCTACTTTGCCGATATCGTGCATCATGCCACTGACAAAAGGATCGTCGTCGTCTTGAATCCAGAACACGCGATCTAGTCGCAGTGCGCGCATATATTCTACCGTGGTATCACTCAGTGCAAAGGAGGAAAAATCCTTTCTTTGTTCTGGGCTCCATTTGTCTTGGTCTAAAGGAAAGCTTAGGATGCGGGCAATCATGGCCGTGGCGAGGCTGTGTGCCCAGTAATCTTCGATGATAAAGCCCGTTTCTTTCACCTCGGTGAAAGAGCGCTGCAGGGCATCTGCGACAATGATTTCTTTCACCGCATCCTTGCCCAGCATGGTTACGGCTTTGGCTGCATCTGCGACCTTTGTTTTAAAGCCATAGATGGGCGAATTGGCGCGCCTGATGAGCATGGCACTGCTCATAGGGTCGGCCTCGACTGCTTTGACCCAGTCCTGTATATCGCTATTGCGATCGCGTGAAAGGCGCATGATACGGTGGTATACACCGGGCAGAACGGGTAGGGAGGTCATCAGGCTTATATCGGTCTCAATGCGCTGGAGTATGGCCTCGGGTGTCAGAGTTTCTTGCGGAACTACGTGTAGGCGTGACTGCACTTCTTCGCGGAATAGACGGCTGAGGAAGGCATCGTCCAGGTTGTCGCGTTCAAAGAGTAGAACGCCGAGTTTTTCGAGGCTAGCGCGCGCTTGGATCGGCAATTCATGCGTTGCATTAACGACCAGTGCGACGACAAATTCAGGGCTCTGATTGACCCGCGCTAGGCGGGCTAATGTCAAACCACCTCCGGGAATATCATTGCTGACCAACACCATTTTTAAGCGCTCGCGATGCATGCGTATATAACGCACGATTTGGTGTGAATCGCTGTCTAGGTAGTAGCTGAGCTCGGGGGTTTCTGTTGATTCGTTGATTACATCGATATGCTGAATGATTCGGTCGAGCACCTCGGTATAAGGGCGATTGGTCAGTTGTATTAGGGCATCGGCCGTCGCCGTTTTTTCGGCGATGAGCGCTAGCGCAGAGTCGTCTTGATAGCTAGGCTTTTGGCTGCCGCCCAAGATATGAGCCGCCTTGGAGCGCATATCGCCGAGCGTGTGTTTTTCGAGCACGCGATTGAGGTGATGGCTCAACTGCACAGCGTTAAAGGGTTTGGCGATATAAGCATTAACACCGGCTTTGACAGCGGCGATTATATCGGAGCGCTGGTTGCGCGTGGTGAACATGAGGATGGGCAATTGAGCGGCTGTATAGTTGCTGCGCACGTGCTGAGTTAGCTCAAGGCCAGACATCAGTGGCATATTGTAATCAGTGAGCAGTAGATCTATTTTGTCGCTGCGTATTTTTTCCCAGGCATCGGAGCCATTGGGGCTTTCAAGCACCTCATCATACCCCATAGAATTGAGCATGCGCACGACGACTTTACGCATGGAAGGGGAGTCTTCTGCTACGAGTAATTTCATAAATAGAAAACCGTCCTTTGAGTTTTATATTTATGAAAGCAAAAAGCGATCCATTTTCACTTGTGCTGAGATGGGATAATTTGAAGGGAAGACTTGGCAAAATAGCGATTTTATATCGTCATATCGCGGCTTGATCGCGGCTTGATCGCGGTTTCGCGGTTCGTTGCCAGATGTGCTGTTTTCTGTTTTTAGATAAGGTTATTTTTTTAGATAAACCCAATATGGAGGTCTTCGATGAAAAGTGAAGAGTGTATTTTTTTTAGCGGAGGTGCTCGTGGCGTCGAGACGGCTTTTGATGAGTATGCAGAGCGTCTGGGAATTAGAAGAGGTAAACTTCACTTTCGAGGGGAATAAAATCATACGCGAGCGCGGTATCCGCGTGCTCAACCTCGAGGAGTTGGAAAAGGGTGATGTCAGTCTCAGTTATGTGTCGAAACTGCTCAATCGCACGTATACCGAGACGCCCGTTTTTCACAAAAGGCTCGACGGGGTCGAACCCGTGATCGAGCACCCGCACTTCGGTGGCACGGGCACTCGCCTCATACGGAAAAATGGCGAAAAGGCCATTGCCGAACGATTCGCTCGCTCTTTCGCTTGAATCCATTTATCACCTGCCGCCTAAGGCTCTTGCTGCTTTATTTCATCCCAGATAGTGTCTAATGTCGCCAGAGGAGTATTTTTCATTTTTTGGCCTCGCTCCTGTACTTGTATTTCTACGGCGCGAAAGCGGCGCTCGAATTTGTCGACCGAGCGCCGCAGCGCTTCTTCCGGATTGACTTTTAAGAAACGCGCGGTATTGACGAGGGCGAAGAGCAAGTCGCCAAACTCATCTTCGATATCATTCGGTTGGCCGCCTTGCCAGGCTTGGCGCAACTCGGTGAATTCTTCTTCGACTTTTTCTAAAGGCCCTTCTATAGTGCTCCAGTCGAATCCCTGACGTGAGGCGCGCGCTTGAATTTGGTGTGCGCGCATAAGGGCGGGTAGATTTTTGGGGATGCCATCGATATGGGATGGCATTTCTTCGCCTTTTTCCTTGCGTTCGAGTTTTTTTATTTCGTCCCAATTGCTGATTACTTCATTTGTTCCGGCGACTTTTGTGTCGGCAAATACGTGGGGATGACGCCGCACTAACTTATCGACTATCGCACGGGCAACATCGTCTATGCCGAAGCGCTGTTCCTCGCTGGCGATCTGTGCGTGAAAGACGATTTGCAATAGGATGTCCCCTAGCTCTTTACATAGTTCTTCGTCATCTCCTTCGTCAATAGCTTCGAGCGCTTCGTAGGCTTCTTCTAGCAGAAAGGGCTTGAGTGAATCGTGTGTTTGTTCGCGATCCCACGGACAGCCATCGGGCGCGCGTAGACGAGCCATTACCTCTACTAATTCTGCAAAACTCGATCTCTTCGACATGTGTATCGCCCTTTATAGTTCAGTGTATTTGACGTTGCGTCCCCGAGCTTTGTCCACGGGGTAACGCCTAGCTGAAATAGCCATTTTTTCCTCAAGGATTTGTGCGCTATCTATACCGAAACGATCACACATCAAGAGAACAAAATACAAAACATCGGCTAGTTCGTGGCCGATGTCTTTTAAATGGGATTCCTCTGTTAGGCGTTCGGCTATTTCTTTTTCGCTGCGAAAACGAAAATGCTCTAGCACTTCTGCGGCTTCGATGGAAAGGCCGATCGCTAGGTCTTTGGGGGTGTGAAACTGGCTCCAGTTGCGCTCGTCGACGAAGTCGCGGATCTGTTTTTTGAGTTGGGCGATAGTACAGGTATGATCGTCGTTCATGGTTTGCCTTGTGCTAGGAGGATAGAGCGGGCAAAGAGAATATAAGTAGAGTCGAGCAGCCGTGAATGTGCTTGTCGTGATAACTGACGCGCACGGGGGCTAGCGGAGGAAAAACCCTCAAAGAAGCCGCGGTAGAACTGGTCCGGATCTACTTCGACTACAACGTGCAGTGCGCGCGCTGAGACGGTAGGGGGCGAAGTATAGTTAAATACCCAAGTGCCGCCGGCCGGAATCCGCGTATCAAAGAGCTCGCGTCCGTTTTGTAAGTATAGTCGACGTTGGACTAGGCGCGTCTGCAGCGAATTTTCAATGACCGATCCATGTTCGTCGGCGAGAAAGACTTTTACGAAGAGAGCGGGTGTCGAATAGGTGGGTATGTGGTGAGCTGCGCCGCGATTGTGCAAATGTATCGAGGCGTGCACGTGTCCCGTAGGAGCATCTTTTAGCACCAGGTTCATCTCGAGCGCTTCGCCTACTAATTCGGGGCTGCGTATCCCCGGCCACGTGTGGCGGCCTTCGGGCATATGGCAGGTCTGGCAGCTTTGGCCTTTTGCGCGCTGGGGGCTCACGGCCCATTCGCCATGCGTGTTTTGTAGCGGTTTGCCGTTGAGGGACAAGCCGGTTTCGTCAAATTGATGGCAGGCTATACAGAAAGTGCTGTGGTTGAGCGCTGGGCTGAGGATGGCACCGCCGTGGTGTTTTTCATCCAGCTGCGAAGACGCGGGGTGTAGCGAGTCGGCAGGTGGGCCATAATAGACGTGATTGCGCACGTGGCAGGCGGTGCACGTAATGCCGTGTCCGGGTATAGGGGTTGTAGTCGAGCGCAGGTTTTTCCATTGTTCCTGGCGTGGTGCATGGCAGGTGAGGCAGTGGCGCATGAGGCTGTCATCGCTGCCTATTAGCTGGCTGAGAAGACCTGGGCTCAGGGCTTGTGCGTGGCGGCTATTACTCCACTCTACGGCTTGTTGCTGATGGCATTGAGCGCATGATTCAGGTGTTAGTGCTGGGGAGTTGGCAAAGGGGCTAGCTGGTTGAGGTGGAATGGGGAGAGTCCAGAAGTTGGCGGGCAGTGGTGCGTTGGTAGTTTCGGCTATTTTTTCAGGGGCCGCGGTTAGTGCGGCGACCATAGGCTGGCGATCGGTTATGTGAATGGAAATAGCGGGAAGCTGGTCGCGTGTTGCGGAGTGGGCATCTAGCCACGATTCGGCGCGAGATGAAGAAATGGGCGATGGGAGAGAGGGGCCGCTTAATGACTCAATTCGATGGCATTGAAAACAGGATCGGCGCATGGCCGTGGCGATGCCGGCTCGGACCTGGGTCGTATCGATGGCTAGGGGAGATGGGGAATCGGCCATGGGAGAAGCTGAGAAGCGCCGTATTAGGAATGTGCGCAGATCTAGAGCGTCTTGATCGACTAGGTGGAAATTGTGAGAACTCGTGCCGGGTTGAGCTAAGTGAGGTGCTTTGAGAAAGGCATAGAGCCAGCGCTGATTTATTTTTTCGCCGATGCGATCGAGTTTGGGGCCTGTGTGGTTGTCGTCGTGGCATTTTGCACATTCCATACGCTCGTATAACTCGGCGCCCCGATAGGGATCAGTTGCTCTCTCAGGTGGAACGGACAGCAGTTGTGTTGGTTTCTGGGATAATAAAAACGATGTGAGTTGGTCAATATCTTGTGGGCTGAGCCCCGGGTGTGGCATTTTGCTGTGTGGCAGGTAAGATGAAGGTTGATATAACCAGCGGCGCAACCAGTGGGAGCTAGTTTTGTGGGCTATAAGGTCGAGTTGCGGTCCCTGGGGCTGTGCCGGCAGTGGGATGTCTAGATCATGACAAGTTATGCATCCGTAGCGGTGTAATAATACTCGACCAGCGGCCAAGCTAGCGGCTAAAGTTGTAGAGGATGTGTGCCAAATTACACTATCACCTGCATTTTCTGCCGATATAATAGTAGCGAGGGTGTCGATATGTACACCGCGGACCAAATTTAAATCGTCAGCATGCGCTTTAGAGTATGGCGCAGAACAGGCTAGTAGTAATGTGAGTGCAAAGCAGAACATGGCATTTCAATAAGGTTTTTTGCCCGTCAGGTGTCAATAAATTGTGGGAACCATCTGTCCATATGAGATGTTTGAATTAGGACGGCATTTTCACCAGTAGGAGTCGCTCATGACAGCTAAGCAGAAGATTGGCAAAATGGATGGAGTGCGGCACGATCGCCGCGGCGAAGGAGATCCGATACTCGCGAGTTACCTGGAGGACATCTCTGACTCGACTCCGCTTTCTTCTCAAGAAGAGGGTGAACTGGCTGTGCGGATACGTGCAGGTGACGAGTCGGCGCGCAATGAATTGGTCGAAGCGAATTTGCGCTTTGTCGTCTCGGTATCTAAAGAGTACCAAAATCGCGGTCTGAGCTTAGCCGAGCTAATTAGCTCCGGCAATGTGGGGTTGATTACAGCGGCTGAGCGTTTTGATGAGACTAAAGGTTATAAATTTATCTCCTATGCAGTCTGGTGGATTCGACAGTCCATACTGCAGGCGCTGATGGAACAGTCTACGGTGCGCATGCCGGTTAACCGTATCGACATGCTAACTAAAATATCGCGCGCATATGAAAAACTCCAACGAGATGGCTCTTTACCCAGCGTGGAAAGGGTTGCTGATTCGTTGGGTTTTGCTCCGGAAAAGGTTGAACAGTCGCTCGTTGACGGCCAGC
The DNA here is from genome assembly GCA_047616505.1 of Planctomycetota bacterium. Classification (GTDB taxonomy): domain Bacteria; phylum Latescibacterota; class UBA2968; order UBA8231; family UBA8231. The sequence continues at coordinate 2,691 of JBLHGI010000080.1, read as the reverse complement.
CAATTCGCTCCTTAGACGCTCCATATGAGGACGGTGAAGAGCGCTGTATGCTAGATTATTTGAGTAATGAAGATCAGCTCTCGCCGGAAGAAGAATTGCTTGGTTACACTATGAAAGAGGATGTTGATAGCGCATTGGGCGGTCTCAGCAGCCGCGAGGGCGAGGTGTTGAGACTTTACTTTGGTTTGCACAATGAGCCCTCTTTGACGCTCGAGCAGATTGGCATGCGCTTTAGACTCACGCGTGAACGGGTGCGCCAAATAAAGGAAATTGCTCTAAGTAAGCTACGCCATCCTCGTTTTTATGCTCGCCTGAGGACCCATGTTGACGTTTGAGACAAAATGTAGTTGAGAAGGTGCCGCTGTATGTGAGGGGGGGTGCGAGGCCCTGCATTTTTTCGGTACGTTTTTTGCCCCGTATAGACCCATAGGGTCTTGCGGGGTTTTTTTGTGAATAAACTGCCTATTTCTTCCTAAAGTGAGCAAGAATTACCCGCATCCCGCCGATATATAAAAGAGGTCCTTTATAAAACAAGGAGTTAGATATGGTGCCTTCTCATGAAGCGGACGGGGCGTCTGCACGTTGGATGGGAGTTGGAGTATTTTTATTCGTCACATCCGGTCTTTTTTTGGGTGTATTTTTGGCCTCTCTATCCGGCAATTGATTTGTTAAGTATTTGTATAATATGAATTTATATATATAGTAAAAATCTTCTTCTGCTCAACGCTTATAAACTCTTGACGGGTCTATAGGACCGCTTTATATTGATTGTCGAGGCGGTGATATAGGCCCTTTATATCTCCCCGATTTACCGACGAAGACATTGGTTCCCCCCTTAGTTTTCTACTCGGTTGGGTCTGCATTACTATTTGATTATTGGGGCGTTTTGTTCGCTGGCGTTTTCGTGTCAGTTGAGCTATAGGCGTCTAAGGTTGTACTGAGCCGTAGGTCCATTTTAGGGCGAAGTCTACCTTTTTCCGAGCAGGCCTTAATGGGCAAAATCATCGCCGTCGCCAATCAGAAGGGTGGTGTGGGTAAAACCACGACTGCCGTCAATTTAGCTGCGTGCCTAGCTGCCAAGGGGTGTAAAACACTCCTAGTAGATCTAGATCCTCAAGCCAATGCCACTAGTGGCTGTGGAGCAGCTGCCGAGAGTTTAAATGCCTCAACCTATGAGGTTCTACTCGGCGAAATTCCAATTCATTCCGCTATTCGTCCCGTTGACATTGATCTCTTTGACCAGTTCTACTTATTGCCCGCACATATTCGTCTGGCGGGAGCTGAGGTGGAAATGGCTGCAGTTATTGGCCGAGAGAAGAAATTGGCCGAAGCATTGCAGTGTGTGGTCGATGAGTACGAGTATATCTTAGTCGACTGCGCTCCGTCTCTAGGGCTTTTAACTATAAATGCATTGAGTGCTACCGATTCTGTGCTAATTCCAGTACAGTGTGAGTATTATGCCTTAGAAGGGGTCGGTAAATTGCTTAATACCGTGCGTCTTGTGAAACGGCATTTAAATCCAGATCTGTATATAGAGGGTTTGCTCCTAACGCTCTACAACGATCGATTGCAGTTGAATCGGCGCGTCGTTGCCGAAGCGCGTAGTCATTTTGGTGACAAAGTCTATGAGACTATTATTCGGCGCAATATTAGTTTGGCCGAGGCGCCCAGCTTCGGACAGTCCATTATTGCCTATGATCCCTCTTCTTCTGGGGCTGAGAACTATACTAGTTTAGCTAATGAAGTAGCCGGAGTGCATTCCCCACCGTTGGTACCATCGCTCTAAATCCCGCGATTCAATTTTAGACAAAAGACTAATAAAATAACTTGACATATGCCCTTTTTATTCATATTTGAATATGCATAAAAGGATAAGGAGGTATTTATGTCACCTATACAAAATTTGGTTGATGGAAATCTCGACACTCGGAGCGCTATAAGGGACGAGCCTTCGGGACGCTCTGCAAAACACGTGATCGCCGCGTCGGAGAAAATGCGCAATTTGTTGGATAACTTAGAACGCGTCGCCGACTCCAATGTGACGGTATTGATAGAAGGAGAGAGTGGCACGGGCAAGGAGGTCTGTGCGCGTTGGTTGCATAAGTGCAGCGATCGCAGCGACAAGCCTTTTGTGGGTATAAACTGTGCGGCTTTGCCGGATAACCTATTGGAAAGCGAGCTTTTTGGCCACGAAAAGGGAGCTTTTACAGGAGCTACACACCAGCGCAAGGGACGTTTTGAACAGGCTCATGGTGGCACGCTCTTTCTCGATGAGATCGGAGTTGCTTCGTTCACCGTACAATTGCGACTATTGCGGGTGTTACAAGAGCGCGAATTTGAACGTATTGGTGGCGAAAAACGCGTGTGTGTCGATGTGCGCATCGTTGCAGCTACTAATGTAGATTTACACGCGGAGGTGCGAGACGGGCGGTTTCGCGAAGATCTGCTCTATCGGCTCAATGTAGTTCCGGTGAAACTACCCCCGCTGCGCGAGCGGCATGGGGATATTCCACTCTTGATCGAGCACTTTATGCGTAGAGCCAACCAGCGGAATAATCGAGGAGTGCAAAATCTTAGTGAAAACGTGCTAAAGAAGCTCTGCCAATATCCATGGCCGGGCAATGTACGCGAATTGGAGAATGTGATAGAGCGAATGGTGGTTTTGTCCATTCGGGAAGAACTGCGAGATGA
>JBLHGI010000079.1:0-19642 GCA_047616505.1 Planctomycetota bacterium | reverse complement strand
ATACCAGCGCCGCCCATTCAAAGGGCATGTCCGGCATGGAACCACCATACCCTGCATCCCAATAAATGCAGGTGCCCGGCGAACCGCACATGCCCTCGGCGCGCGCGTAATAGGCAAAGGAAAACGAACCGCCGCCGACGATGCGCGGCACCGCCAAGCCCTCACCTTGCAGACGCTGGGCAATGCCGCGCGTCGCATCGATATTGCGCTGAGCGGCCTGAGCCCGTTCGCCTTCGTCGGTAAAATGATCGTGCCCGTCATAGGCGTGTAAACCATGCGCCTCGAGCTGTGGATGGGCGACGACCGACCGGTATAGCTCCATAGCGGCCTCACCGGGTTCAACTCCCGTGCGGTGCATGCCAACATCGAGATCGATCATTACCCGCAGCGTCTGCTGGCGCTGTTGGGCTATCTCGCCGAGCAGCTTAACGTGCTCGGGCTGACTGACAATAGCACAGACGATCGCCTCGCCATTTTTCTTAGCAATTTCAGCAAAGCGCTCCACCTTGATCCGCTGTGCCAACGGATAGGCCAGTATAACTTCTTTGCCGCCCGCCGTCAGCGCCATTTCTACCTCGCTCAGGGTCGCGCATTTAAAACCGGCCACGCCCGCCTCGACCTGTTTGCGCGCCACCGCTTCGGCCTTGTGCGTTTTTACGTGTACTATCAAGTTTTCACCGCCGCCAACCAGCTCGCAGAGCGCGCGGATATTGTGGTCGAGGACTTCCTCATAAACCAGCATCGCCGGCGTCTCTAATGCATCTGGATCGGCGACTTTATACGGTCCCATTTCGATCATTGATCACACCCTCTTATACGTCGTATACGGTCCTTATCTGAGAAGCAAAAAAATAGCACAAAGCCACCACGTGAGCAAACACATAGCCTCCATTGGCAATTGCCGCTATTACCCATATACTAGTCCCTATGACCCTCTGGATTCGCACGCACCCGCGCCTAGTTTTTTTGCTGTTCTACGCACTCTTCCTACTCGCCATAGAAGCAGGCCTGCACCAATGGTGGGTTGACGGCGCACCTTCTACTGACGGGGGCAATATCGTGCCGGACGCGTTAGTCCACCACGACTACCGACCCAATATATCTTTTACGACCAAACCCTATATGGGCGACTCTTTTCCCCCCACTCACAACCAGATCAATGCGCTCGGTCTGCGCGGCCCAATACCTACTGCAAAAAAAAATCGGCGCATCCTGCTCTTGGGCGACTCTTTTGTCCAAGCCGATGAAGTGCATTTTGCGCAGACTTTTGGCCAGCAACTCAACGTGCACTTTGCCCCCCAGCTAGACTTCGTTGCCCATGGCATGGTTAGCTGGTCGCCCACGACCGAATTCTCCTGGTTGCACCACAAGGGATTGGCGCTGGCGCCAGACGAGGTCGTACTCTTCCTCTGTATTAACGACTTCTATCGCCCAGCGGCCTTCCACCAGACGGATACCATATACCGCCGCCAAGCCGTCTATGAAGGTGAATTGCCCATTTCCTATAGCTTGCCAACTCCCTCTCTAACGCGTCGAGCTATAGAGCACTCCGCGCTCTTGCGTTTACTGCATCTGGGCTATCGCAGTATGCGCTTAGCACTGCGGCCGCCGACAAAGAACAGTGCACCAACTATCCCCTCAGAAATCCTCCACCTGGCACAACCGCAAGACAAGTGGCCCAGCGCTCTGCGCGCCAACGTAGACTCGACGCTCGCCGTCGTCGCTGCCATCAACCGCTATTTACATCGACGCGGTATCCTCCTACACACCACGCTCGTCCCCCTGCCCTTTGCCTGGCCCGACGAATGCGCCCTCGGCAAACAGCACCCACTTTACGCTTGGTCGGCCGATTTTTCGGTTTCACAAGCGGGCATAGAGAAGCACGTGCGCACGCGCATGGCACAGCAGGATATCGGCTGGATCGACCTGCACGCAGCCTTTGTCACGGCCAAACAGAGCGAAGATGCCCTGCTCTTTAACGAAGTGGATGGACACTGGAATGCCGCGGGGCATCGGATCGTTTTCGGCGCACTGCGCAACTATTTCACCGAGAGTAAAAGTCGCGAGTGAAGTGATCATCGCACTTGGGTAGAGTGGCGCGATGTGTTACTTTGGAACGATTAGTCCGCGACAATTACAGCGAGGGGAGATTATCAAAAATGCTCAAACTTGGTTGCATGTCACTCAGCTACAAAGACGAGTTCGCCGCCGGCAAAATCGATATGGAAGGATTTATCGAACGCGCCTACCAAATGCGACTCGACGGCATTGATATCCACACCCGCGCACTCGCCTCGACCGAACCCGACTATCTGCGCAAGGTCCGCATGCTGGCCCTCAAGCGAGGCATCGCCCTTTCCTACATCGGCATCAGCTCCAATTTTGGCAAACCACAGGAACAACTCGAAGGAGAAGTCGACACGGCCAAGCACTGGATCGATGTCGCCGCCTATATGGGCATCCCCCTCGTTCGCGTCTTTGCCGCCTGGATACCCGAAGGCGATACGGAAGAAGCGGTCTTAGCACGCATGACGCCCTGCCTGCAGGAAGTCGCCGCTTACGGCCAGGAAAAAGGCGTCGTAGTGGGGCTGCACAACCACAACCACGGCTGCGTCACGCGCACCGGCAAAGACGTAATCCGCATCATCTCAGAAGTCGACAACCCGTATTTTTCGCACATCCTCGACACGGGGCAATACGTCGGCTCGCCCGGCGCCTCCGGCCAGCGCGGCAAGGAAGACCCCGCGCTCAACTTTTACGGCAGCATTGAAGAAACGGCACCGCTGGCCGTACACGTGCGCTGCAAAATATATCGCATTGAAAGCGGCGTCGAAGAATGGCTGGATTATCCGCGCATATTCAAAATACTCAAAGGAGTCCATTTTAACGGCTGGCTCTCGATTGTCTACGAAGGACAAGACGTCGAAGAAGAAGCCACGGCCGTGCCCAAAGCCGTCCACTACTTGCGTGGACTGATGGCCGAATACGAGAACGCGTAACTAAAACGCACTGAGCCGAAGCACCGCGTCTCGGCCCTACTCCCGTCACCCCCTGTATATTCCCTGGGAGAAATACAATGAGGCTCTTTTCTATCGGCCTTTCGATGTTGCTCTTATCGGCTTGCTCCGATGATCCACTGCAGGAGAGTAATCCAACCGGCCCCAGCGGTGAACCCGATATCATCGAGTTGGGGCTGCGCCTGATACCCGAGGGAGTCGACCTCCATCTCAGCGAGCTCTCGGCAGCCGAGACAGACCTCATCGCGCGCGGTTCGTATATCATCAACGGCACCGCCGGCTGTAATGGTTGTCACTCTTCAGAAGCTGGTTATCTAACGGGCGGGCAAGAGTTCCCCTCTTTCTTGGGGCCCGATATCTCAGGTCATGCCACCGTCGTCGCTCGCAATCTGACCCCTCATCCCGAGAGCGGTATGCAGCTGACAGAAGGCGAGTTTATCGAGTCTATGCGCACGGGCAAGGACTTCCACGACAGCGAAGGCCGCGACCCGAGTCGCCTGCTCTTTATGCCAACTCAGGTCTATCGCTTTATGATAGAAGACGATCTCAAAGCCGTATACGCCTACTTACAGCGTATTCCGCCCATCGATAATGCCGTGCGCATGGACTACCTGCCGGGCTTCCCCTTCCCTCCCGTGCCCAGCCCGCTCATGTCCGAAGGGGGCGACGAAGATGGCTCAGAGCGCGGCCTGCTGATCCCGCAGCTGTTCTCATCCGGCCCAGCAGCCGAGCGCTTCGCTGCACAGTTTGCCGACAATGTCGCCGCACTCTCCGCGGGCGAACGCGCGCAGGTCGGGCGCGGCTCCTATTTAGTTAATGCCCACGGCGACTGCAGCAACTGCCATACGGACGGCATTCCCGACGGCCTATTTGATTCCGGTCTGTTGCCGCAGAGCGTTGACGTCAATACCGAGGCCTATTTAGCCGGCGGCGTCGACATTGGTTTCTTCTTTGGGCTCAGCGGCCTCTTTACCCGCAACCTCACACCGCATAGTGAAACCGGCCTAGAAGCCAGCGAAAGTGAGTTTGTCCAGGTCATGCGCTTTGGCAGCGATTTGCGTCGACCTGGATTTTCGCTGCGCGTGCAGCCACATTTCCCCGCTGATTTTCGCATGACGCTGGAAGACCTACAGGCCGTCTACGCCTTTTTGCGCCAGATACCGCCCGTCGACAACTCGATCGAAATATCGCCATAGGGAATGCAGACCATGAGAATAAAAACGGAGAGAATCTGGGCCGTTTGCGCCCTGTCCGCGCTGGTCTTGGCAACCCCGCGAATAAGCCATGCGGGAAATCTGATCGACCTGATACCCAGCCTATATGACGGCGACGGCATTTCGTTAGCCACGACCCAAGCCGCCAGCCATACGGCGCACTTTTCCATTGCCTCGTTGGCCAGTATCAACCGCCTCAACCAGCAAATTGCCGCCGAGGCCGGCGGGTTTCCCTTCAGCTCTTCTATCGGCGGCTTCTCCTTTGAATTCGACCCGATACTCGGCGACTTCGTCAGCACGACCAAAACATTGGGGCCCCTTCTCGCCGAGCGTGCCGCCACGCAGGGCAAGGGACGTTTTAATAGCAATTTTTCCTACACCTATCTACAGTACAACGAATTCAGCGGCGAGAGTCTCGACGATTTTGAAGTCGTCGCCCGCCACGATGCCGATATCGTAGGGTTTCCCGATGTGCTCGATCAATTTGAGCAAGAAACCGTAGGCATAGGCATGGATATCGATATTAGCGTGCAGATACTCGCACTCTCGGCAACCTATGGCCTGACGGAGCGCCTCGACGCCGGCGTGCTGCTACCCTACGCCCTAGTCGATATGGATGTGCGCAGCACGGCCCGCATCATAGAGTCTCCGGCAAATACGCTATTTCCCCACGTGCACACCTTCGACGAGGGTCCAGAATCGCCCACGGACCGCACCAGCGGCAATGCCAGCGGCCTCGGTGATGTCGTGTTCCGCGCAAAGTACCAAGTGTCGCAGGGTGAGAAGGTGCATATTGCCGCCGCCGCCCTGCTGCAGCTAGGCACGGGCGATGCGGAAAATTTTCTCGGCACAGGCGATACAGCCATTCGCCCCTTCTTAGTTTTTTCACGCACGTTGGGCCACAATATTACTCCGCATTTAAATATCGGCTACGAATTTAACGTAGACCAAAGCGAACGCAGCGCGCTCGAATACGCCTTGGGTTTTGATGCGGGCAACAATCGCTACACGTTCGCCGGCGAATTACTCGGCAGCCACGAGAGCGACGGCGACGGTATCGGCGACGATATAGTCGATACGGCCTGGGGGTTCAAGTGGAACCCCAAAGGACGTTTACTCGTCGGCCTGAATACCCGCTTCCCGCTCAACGATGCGGGTTTGCGCTCGCACTTGGCCTCTACATTCAATCTGGAATACGAGTTCTAAGACTACGCATGCCAGATTCGCCGACAACACGCGCGTTGCCACGCGGCAGACTCAGCCTGTATTTAGCATTCTACCTGCTAACTCAGGTTTGCTTGAGTTCTGCTGATGCGCAACCGATTGCCATAATCAAGAGCAGGAACGTCGCCTCTTTTAATGAGATCCTCGATCCGTTCTCGGCTGAATCTCAGACTAACTCGTGGCAAGTAGTGGAGTTTAATCTAGACGGCAAAGAAAAAAATGGTAAAAAGATTGCGACACAGGTGCGCTCCATTCAGCCTCAACTCGTATTGGCCTTTGGTCCTCTCGCCGCCCAAGTCGCCAAAGAACAGCTCGATGGCATACCCACCCTGTATTGTATGGTATCCAACCCACAGCGCTATGACCTCTCCGGTGAGCACATAGCCGGGATTTCGCTCGATGTGCCCGGTGCGATCCAGTTCACCTACTACCAGGAGATGGTGCCCGACCTAAAAACCCTTGGAGTCATCTACGATCCACAAAAAAGCGAAACACTCGTAATAGAAGCGCGCAAATCGGCCGACCGCATGGGATTAGAGCTCATCGGCATACCCGTTTCCTCCCATAAAAAAGTGCCCGAGGCGCTACGTGGCATGCTCGGCAAAATCGACGCGCTGTGGATGGTGCCCGACGACACGGTGCTCACCACCGACTCGTTCCGCTTCTTACTCGTTACCACGTTTAAAAACAAACTGCCCTTCTTCGCCATTTCCGACATTTTTGTAAAGGTCGGAGCACTGGCAACAATCGCTCCAGCACCAAGGGAAATGGGAAAGCAGCTCTTAGATCTGACGCGCCTCTTTTTGGCTGGTCGACTCGATTTGGCCAGTATCGATGCGCTATCCCCGGTGGCGACAAACCTCATCATAAATACAAAAACAGCCGATAAAATAGGCCTTAAGCTCTCACCCGGAATTCTGCAAACAGCCGACAAATTATATCAGTAATCCCATGTCTTTAGCGCCCATCAAACTCTCCCCTATCTATCAGAATCGCATTTCCTTCGGCCTGAAGGCGATGGTCTTTATTAGCCTGATGATCTTGATGGTTGGCTCCGTGCTCGGCTGGTATTTCCTGCACCAAAGCGAAAGCGTTCTCAGCAGCGAGCTACAAAAGCGCGCCCTCTCCTTGACCCGGAACTTGGCCTTTAATAGCCATTATGGCATCTTGACAGAGGACGACGTAATCCTGCGCCAATTGATTGATGGTATCCTTGGCGAAGACGACGTAATCTATGTCGCCATCGCCGATGCCGATGGAACCATTATAGCACAGCACTTCAAGCGAGGTCTACCTGGAGTAGCAGCCAATGCTGCGGCAGAGGCGCAAATTCTCGCCGAGCAGATGGCATCTCAAATCGACACACCGGCCGTCCACTACTATCCGGTAAACAAACAGTCACTGCACCCGGGTGCCGGCCTTTACCACGCCGTGGCACCCGTCGTCTCCAACAGCGGCCCCGCCAGTGAAAGAGAGTTAGAACTAGCGGACGCACTTTCGCTGTTGGGGGGCGCAGAGGAAGAGACGGATACTGGCAGCGAGCAGGGCAGCGTCCAGCTCATCCTCTCCTTAGAGGAGATGGAGCGACGCACGGCGGAGATCTTTGCCACGGGTGCAGGCCTTACGCTCGGTATTATTTTACTCGGTGTGATCGTATCTCTCTTTATAGTGCGCTATGTGCTCGCTCCCGTGCAGGATATGGCCGCCGCTGCCGCCGACATCGCAGACGGCGACCTAACTCGCCGCGTCGCCGTGCGCTCGCGCGACGAAATCGGCGTGCTCGCCGACGCCTTTAATCGCATGGGCGAGTCGTTAGGGCAAATGACAGAGGAGCAACGTCAGCTCAACCTCAACCTCGAAGAAAAGGTGATCGCGCGCACGGAAGAACTGCTCGAGGCCAAAGAAACGGCCGAAGTAGCAAACCGCGCCAAGAGTCAATTTTTGGCCAATATGAGCCATGAGCTACGCACGCCCCTCAATGCCATCGTCGGCTATAGCGAAATCCTCAAAGAAGATGCCGATGACCTAAGGTATGAGAATTTCGTACCCGACATAGATCGCATTCACACCGCCGGTAAACACCTGCTCTCTCTGATCAGTGACATTCTCGACTTGAGCAAGATCGAATCGGAAAAAATGGAGCTGTTCTTAGAATTTTTTTCCATCGACGCACTCTTAGCAGAATTGGCAGCGACTATTCGCCCCCTTGCCGAAACCAACGGCAATTCGTTGCAAGTAGAGCTCGAAGAGGACTGCAGCATCTATGCCGACCTGACAAAAACCCGGCAGACGCTGCTCAATTTACTGAGCAATGCCTGTAAGTTTACCGACAACGGTCGCATTCGCCTTTCCATAACCAAAAAGCGAGAAGCGGGACAAGACTGGTTTGTATTTGCCGTAAGCGATAGCGGGATCGGCATGACGCCAGATCAAATAGAACGACTCTTCCAGCCCTTTACTCAGGCGGATTCCTCCACTACACGCAGATACGGCGGCACCGGACTCGGACTAGTCATCAGCCAGCGTTTTTGTGCCATGATGGGGGGACGCATCGAAGTGGAAAGCCAAGAAGGGGTCGGTTCGACATTCTCTGTGTACCTACCTGCCGAAGTCAAGGAACCAACGGAAGACGATAGGACGGAAGACGTAATCACTCCCGTCACGACGGGCAATACGGTACTCGTCATCGACGACGATGCCACCGTGCGCGACCAGCTACAGCGCCTGCTGGACCGCGAGGGGTTTCACGTATTGACGGCCTCCAGTGGCAAACAGGGTTTACTGCTGGCCGCGACAGTGCCACCCACCGTAATATTACTCGATTTAGTCATGCCAGAAATGGATGGGTGGGAGGTCTTGGGCGCACTCAAGGCCGACGCCAAATTAGCATCGGTACCCGTAATTATTTTATCGATGATGGAGGAGAAAGACCAGGGTTTCGCACTCGGGGCCTCCGACTATCTCACCAAACCGATCGACCGCGAACACATGCGCCGCACACTCAACAAATACCGCAGCCAACAGAGTATCCAACAGATCTTAGTCGTCGAAGACGACCCCGATGCCCGCGACCTAATTGAGCGCGCCGTAGCCGACTTAGAGTGGCAAGTTAGCACCGCAGCCAACGGCCAGCTAGCTCTCGAACGCATGGTCGAACACAGGCCCGACCTCATATTTCTCGACCTGATGATGCCAGAAATGGACGGATTCGAGTTTGTCCTGCGCATGCGCAAAAACCCGGACTGGCACGCCATTCCCATCGTCGTCATTACCGCCAAAGACCTCAACCAAGAGGACCGCACCCGCCTCAACGGGCATGTGCAGAATATTTTGCAGAAGGGTGCTTTTAGCCGCAGCGAGTTACACGAAGAGGTCCGCCGCCAAGTAGCGACCTACGTGCGCGGCACAACGAGTTAGCCGCTCAGGGAATATCTAACTCTTTGCGATACGTTTCATCGGCATTGTCGTGCAGCGACCAATAGGGAACGCGGATCGTCTTCTTTAGCTCACCTCGCCCCCCGTCGCTATGCTCCCAGCGCAGGATCCGATGCGGATAGGCCTTCTCGACCCAGTATTTTTTCCAAAAGGCTTCGGCCTCCAACGTCCAGATATGAGCAGCGAGTTGCGCGCCGATGCTCTCGACCTCCACCACTTGTCCTTTGCTCAGAGTCGCCGCAACGAGCCCGTGTTGAGCGTGGGCTGTGCGCAGTGACCACAGCCCAGGCAAAAGCTGCACCTCCATGCGCCCTCCCACCGCCAACAGCTCTCCCTTCAATTCGCGCATGCGGATCAACAGGCCATCCTCACTGGCGAAATTGCGCGCGCGCTCAAGCTGGTAATCGCGCCGCCCTTCGCGCTCAAAATAACTATGGAGCGTTCCCTGAAGGCGTCCGTCGCGCACCTGCGCTTCGTCGAACACGTGGCCACACCACTCTTGCGCACTAAGCGAGACCTTGCGCAGCGCAAAGGCGTGCTCAACGGCTTCCACTTCACTGAAGACTGAAGTCATAACGGAATAATCATAGATACCCGTATTAAACTTGAGCATATTGTTGAGCTTGAGCACGTATAGGCGTTTTTCGGCAGGCGTCGGCGATTCCACTTTTATATACGTTTCGCGGTGAATCTCTTCCGTTACAAAAATCATAACGCCATACCCCTGGCGCATTTCTCCATAGCGTGGCTGTACTACTTCATAGCTCGACAACTCGGCGCGCCCATCGCCCCAATGCTCATAAAAATCGGCTGCACACGCGAATCCTTGTGCACTCAGCACTAGGGCTAAAACTAGTAGTGCTAACATGATTCAGTCCTCTTCTTTGCCATAAGCGCCCCCTCCCGGTGTTTCCAGAACGAGACGATCACCCGCATAAACTCGACACCCATCTATCGCAGCCAACTCCACGCGCTCGCCCGATGCGCGCTCGACCCAGTGCCGACCGACTTGCCCGCGGCCACCGCCCGCCAAACCATAGGGCCCAACACGGCGATTCTGGCTCAAGATCGATAGATCCATCTCCTGCAAGAATACCAACTCGCGCACGGCACCATCGCCGCCACGCCAGTGTCCACAACCGCCCGAGCCGCGGCGAATGGCAAAACGCTCGACGCGTACGGGATAGCGGTACTCGACGATTTCGGGATCCGTTATGCGCGTATTGGTCATGTGGCTATGCACCGCATCGGCACCGGAAAAACCCAATCCCGCCCCCGTGCCACCGCACACGGTCTCATAATAACCAAAGCGATCGTTGCCGAAGAGCACGTTGTTCATGGTCCCTTGGCTACCGGCGCACAGCGCCAACGCTTTGAGCAACGTCGAGACCAGGCGTTGGCTCGTCTCGACATTGCCACCAACGACCGCTGGAGCTAGGTGCGCTGGCTGTGTAAAGTCTGGGTTTAGTAGGGATCCCGTTGGCAAATGCAACTCGATCGGTTCCATCATCCCCTCGTTGAGCGGCAAATCCTCGTCTACGAGCAGGCGCAGGACATAGAGCAAGGCGCTGCGCACAATCGCAGGAGTAGCGTTGAGATTGCCCGGATGAACTCCCCCCGTGCCCGTCCAATCGACGGTGGCACGCCCCCCTTCTACCCGAACCTGCACCTGCAAAACGGCGCCATCGTCTAGCGTTTCGCGCGCTTCATATACACCGTCTCCCAAACGCAGCAACGCGCGCCGCACCCCAGCGGCGGCCTCTTCTTGCAACAAACGCATATAGTGCGGCACGGCCTCAACACCATAGCGCTCGGCCAGGGCGCGCAGCCCTTCTGCGCCGCGATAATTGGCCGCCAAGGCCGCTGCGAGATCGGCCATATTATCCTCGACGGCGCGCGAAGGATAGGGGCCAGCGGAAAACAGCGCGCGCACAGCTGGCCAATCCACCTCGTCGCCGCGGGCCAAATACATCGGCGCAACAGCGATCCCCTCTTCTTCTAACCTGCGCGCAGCCGGCGGCATCGACCCCGGTCGCGAACCGCCAATCTCTGCATGATGCGCGCGGCTGGCGACATAACCAAGGTGCTCACCGCGCGCCGTATAGACTGGAGTCACCAACGTAATATCCGGCAAATGCGAGCCGCCGTAGCCCGGATGATTTGTCATCACGGTATCACCTGGCCCCAGCTCCAGCACCGACGCCACAGAGCGCACGCAAAGCCCCAGTGCCCCTAAGTGCACGGGGATATGGGGCGCATTGACGACAAGCGCACCGCTACTATCGAGCAGGGCACAGGAGAAATCTAAACGCTCTTTGATATTGGTCGACAGCGCCGTGCGTTGTAGCATCGCCCCCATTTCAGCGGCGACAGAGCGCAAACCATTGGTAAAAAGTTCGAGACGCACCGCTGCCGGCCTCACCCCTTGGCGCTCAGCCCGTTGCGCAGAACGACGCAGCACGAGCGTGCCATACCCGTCCACTTCTAGATCCCACGCTACGTCCACAAAGGTCGCGCTATGTGCTTCAAAAATGAGCGCCGGACCACTCAAGCGCGCTCCCGGCTGCAGGCTTTCACGGCGGTAAAGCCCCGCTTCGTGCCACGCACCACCGGCCCACAATGACACCGTTTGCTCGGGGACCGCTGCCCCTGCAACGAGCGGCGGCGCAGCGACCACTTCTTTTTTTATTTGCGTCGATGCAACCACGCGCAGCGCCACGACTTCAATCGCCCGCGCTTCGGGCCGGTGCCCATAGAGCGCCCGATAGCGCTCGATAAAGGCCGACGCTAAATCTTCGCACCAGTCCAATACAAGCGGCTCGTCCTGACCGACAAAACGCATTTGTACGATGCGCCTGCGCACCTGCGCGCCCACTATTCCCTCTCGCCGCATTTCTTCGAGCACGTCGGCTTCCAGCGCCGCCAAAAAAGCTGCTAATTCATTATCGACATCGGGCAACAGCTCCAAGAGCTGACGTTCGGCAAAGCGCTCAATGGCGGCATGCCCAATGCCCAAGGCACTGAGCAGCCCGGCATCGGCGGGCACCAAGATCGTCCCAACCCCCAACAACGCAGCAACCCCACAGGCGTGCTGCGCTCCAGCACCGCCAAAGGCGACCAATGCGTAGTCGCCGGGATCGTAGCCACGCTGTAGTGAAATACGGCCGATCGCATCGGCCATGCGCTCGTCCGCCATTTCGATAAAACCTTCTAAGAGCGCTTCGCGCTCTGGCAGCGGCCCTTTTTCCTCCTGCAATGTTCGGCACAGATCGCGCAGGCGTTCCTCGGCGCATTCCGCTACAATGGGAATACCAAAACGGTGCGCGTCCAAACGTCCCAAAAGCAAATTGACATCCGTCAGCGTCAGCGGCCCCCCCGCTCCGTAACAGGCGGGCCCCGGACTCGCCCCCGCACTCTCCGGGCCAACGTGCAGACGACCATCGCGAAGGGTGCAAATAGATCCGCCACCAGCAGCTACCGTCTCGATGCCCAGTGCCGGAGCAACGAGATGCGCATCGCCCACTTCGTGCTCAAAGACATACTCAAAATCCCCATCGTAGCGCGCCACATCCGTACTCGTCCCCCCCATATCGAAGCTCAATATATGCTCGTAACCCGACCGGGTGCCCACCAATGCCGCTCCCGCCACACCACCGGCCGGACCGCTCAACAGGCTATCTTTAGCGCAGAAGGCAGCTGGGGACAACAAACCACCGGCACTCGTCATTACGTGCAGCGAACCACCGCCCAACATCGTTTCGACTCCGCGCAAATAGCTATCGACCACGGGACCGATATAGGCATCGACTACAGCCGTCTGCGCGCGCGGCAAGAGTTTTATAAACGGAGCCCGCGACGACGAGCACACTACGTGTTTAAAACCACAGGCGCGCAAGCACTCCTCTACTCGCTCTTCGTGGCGCGGATCGAGATAGCTGTGCATCAGTGCTATAGCCGCCGTTTCTATACCGCGCGCGACGAGTGCCCGCGCTTGGCACTTCAACGGCTCCAAATCCAAGTCCTGCAGGATATCACCCTGCGCATCCAAACGCTCGTCTACTTCTACCACCTGTTCGTAGAGCGGCACTCTTTGCTTTACCTCCAACGCAAAGAGGTCCGGCCGCGCCTGCGTGCCAATGCGCAGCAAGTCGGCGAAACCACGCGTTATAAAAAGAGCCGTCGGCACACCGCGCCGCTCGAGCAGAGCGTTGGTTGCACGCGTCGTTCCCAAACGCATCGCCATCGGCGGCAACTCCTGCACCGATGCCGCGCCCGTCACGAGTTGCGCCGCCAAAATGGGTGCCTCGTGCGGGCTGCGCAGCTCGAAGGCATCTCCCGGCCGACACGAAACAAGCGGCCCATCCAACTCTAAAAAACCCGCCGCATCATCGACGACGCGGTTTATTTCTGCCGATTCGGCCCCTAATCCGACAAAGCTAAATCCGCGCACTAACCCGGGAACAGCCTGCCAGTCCGCGCGAATACGCAGGCGATTCTCTCCGACAGACTCCTCTATTGTTCCGCGCAGCGCACTACTACTGAGCACTTTGACCCGGTGTATACAACCCTGCGGATCGAGAGCCAAACAATCCGTAAAGGTCCCCCCTGTATCGATCCACACTTTCCACTCAGCCACAGCGCGTACCTCTATATGATATAGAGCGTGAAACTTTACCGAGCTTTCGCGCATCAAAGAAATAGTTTAACATTGAACTATTATTTAAGGAGCCTATCATGTCCATACAAATACTAAAAAGCCAAGACCAGAACAAAGGGGCCTTCGATGGTGGCCTGATCCAGGAACGCAAGCCCGTTGCTTTTCCCGGAGAGAACCCCGTATTACAACCCTTTTCGACCCTGTTCTATTGGGCCCACGCCTGGAGCCTGCACGGCGGCACAATTGCCGAGCACCCACACCGCGGATTTGAGATATGCACCTTCGTACTAGAAGGTGCTATCGAGCACTACGACAGCAAGACGCGGGAGTGGATCGGCTTAGAAGCCGGCGATGTGCAGATCATCCGCGCCGGCAGCGGCATCAGCCATGCCGAAAAAATAAAGGTGGGAGGACGGATTTTCCAAATCTGGTTCGACCCCAATCTAAAGCAGAGTTTGGGCGCCGAACCCAGCTACGACGATTATAGAGCTAGCGCCTTTTCAGTCGCCGAAGGACAGGGCATTAAAACGCAGACCCTCGTCGGCTACGGTTCCCCCCTGCGCATGGATACCCCTGTGCGTATACACCGCACGCAATTTCAAGAAGGACAACACGCCCTGCCTATAAAAGCCGGGCACCAAGCTGGAGTTTTTGTGGTCGATGGAGCGTTCTCTTTACAGGGACAGAGTATAGAGAAAAATGACTTTGTCTTGATAACAGACGAACCGGAGGTAGCGCTAGAAGCAGTCGGTCGAGGAGATTTATTTATAGTAGAAGCCCCGTATCCCGCTCCGTACGAAACGTTTGCGGAATCACGGCGCTAAACTAAGGCGGCGCTTGCATGGGAATAAATGCCCATCAGCGCCGCTTCTCAGTTTTCATAAACCACATTTCGTAGAGCGGCACAAAAATAAACAACAGCATCGTCAGTCCTAGCAGGGCTGAATTGATCGGCGCCAGCACGCCCCACTCCGCACTCAGGTAGCGAATCAACCAAGGCTTGGCGATGTCGAGAGCCATATATACAAAACTGGCACTGATAACTAGGGTCTTCCAGCGCCCAGACCAAGCACTCAGCAAAAAGAGATGCCCCGTTGTCAAAAAGACAATCGGCATCATAAAAAGATGGAAGTGCGAGGTCTCGATCAACTCGGCCTTCTCTTTGGCAAAGAGCATCTGCTCTTCGTCTCCCTGATAATAGGCCACGGCACCCGCTTTGCTAATACCCGTGCGCTCGAGCGACATATAAATAGATAGCGCCGCTGCCGCGAGCATAAAGAGCAGGAAGTAGGTCATGATAAGGCGCGTGTGGAAATCCATGCGCGCCAGCTGTGATCGATTGCCAAAATAACGCATAGTTAAGGCATCGCGCTCTCGGGTGCACGGTAAAAGTGAGCGGCGAGCGCCAGCACCTTGCGCACGCCAAAGTTGAGCGAGCGCACCGAAAGCGTGGCGCCGCTGATATTTATTATATCTCGATTAATACGGATCGGATCGCCGAGGTCTTTGCCCATATACTGGCGCAAAAAGCGCGGCTGTCGCACTTGGGCACCCCGGCTCTCGCGATAAACCAACACCGCCGCTTTCTGCACGGCGAATTGACGATCGACCCCCACCATAAAAGTAATAGGGCGAAACTTGCCAATTTCTTCCGCTACTATAGCATAGCCCAACAAAGCACCGTCTTTGCCATAGGCGAGATCTACGGCCAAACTATCTTCGGAAAAATTTCGCCCCAAGGTTTCAATCAACCCCGCTTTGGCCGCGGGACTCAGCTGGTGCAGCTCGCGCTCGAAGCGCACAGCGGCGGGGAAAATTTTCGCCCGCCCCTCCTCCGGCGACAAATAGACCTGTACCGTACCAATCTCGTCGGCGCTCGCCATGGACACCACCGCAAAGAACAGCAGTGCAAAAAATGGGGACATCTTAGAAATACGAGGCAACTGAAAAGATAATGCCACTGCTATCCTCATCGGTATCATATGTTTCGTAGTCTACCTTAATAACGGTTTCCTCTTCAGGACGCCAGTTCAAACCAAAACTAAGCCGCGTTTCGTCACGCGTATCGAGGTCTATATAGTCGTAGCGAAACGAGGCGGTGAAAATAGAGTTGGGAAAGGCGCGTACGGCACCAGGTAAAAAATGATAACCAGCTTGAGCATAATAACCCGAGCGCGAATCGGCATCTACGCCATCGATAGAAGCCTGCGCATACTCACCGCGCAAATCCAACGGCCCCCGGTTGTAGTTGGCGTCAATCGCGTAAATACCCAGCGATTGCTCTCCGGCATCGTCGTAGGCGCCCACGTGAAACGAACCGCCCAGTTGTAATCCCAAGAACGGACTATAGCCCAAACGCCCCGTAAGTGATTTTTCTTCGTTGTTGTCCGCCTTCAAACTACCGCGCCCCGAACGCAGGCTCGTCGCAGCGGCTTCTTTGAAACCGTTGACCACGTAGACTTCGTAATCGAGCACCGTCGCATCGCTCGGATACCACTCGCCATAGAACCCCATACCCGATTCACTAAGAGTCGTCGGTACAATTTCGCGCGCCACCAGAGGTCTGTTCGTCAAATCGTTGAGCGGGCTGTCGTGATTGAGATTAAAACTGCCCAGCGGCACGAGCACTACGCCGGCGCGATAGGTCAACGCCTTGGAAAACTCAATGTCGAGCACGGCAAATTCGATTTTGATCTCGCCGTCGCTATCGCCCGTCCCCTTCACGAGCCCACCGTGTTCAAACTCCAACTCGGCCAGCACGTGAATGCGATCGCTAACTTCGCTGTGGATAAAGGGAATGAAACGGTGTTGGTCAAAAGTCTTCTTCTTTTTGTTCCAGAACAATTCATGGTCAATATACCCCCCGAGCAGCGTGCCTTTGCCGCCCTGCTCTATAAAGGGTTTGTCATATTGGTGTCCCGCCTCCTTCTCTTGAGCATCAACACTTAGCCGAAAAATCAATAATACACTTAAAAAACAAAAACTTATAAAAGAAAATTTACTCATGACGAACACTCACTCTCCGCGACATATTGATTTTTTATGAAACTTATGATTGGCATTCAAACCATAAGTTTCATATGCCAAACTTATGGTTGGCATTATAACCATCACTAAGTTAAGTGTCAAGATATATTTGCATATCTGTGAAATCTACATTGACTTAGGGTTATTCTTAATTATATTTACGCATGTGTTTGGCATGCCAAACACAAAACAACAGCACCAAACTATTATCATGCAAGCCAATCTGACGTTCGTTTTTCTTAACGAAAGAATCACCGTCATGAATGCAAATAAATCCTCAACTAACTCGTCTTACCCTCTTTCTGACTGCTACCCAGGTAACGAAGGCACCGTGGCCGAAGTCGCTGGTCCGGCGCGTTTTGCCGCGCGCCTGCGCGAACTCGGTTTGTTGCCCGGCGTGCGCGTGCGCCTGCTGCGCTCGGGTTCGGCCCTAGTCGTCCAGGTCGGCGAGACGCGTTTGGCCATACGCCGCCGCGATGCCGAGGCCATACGCGTGTGCACTGATTTGGCATTTGCCCCCACACCAACTGCAAACCTGGCCACCTCCTAAACAAGAAGACAGCCCCCCATGACGGATGCGAAGTCTACCCGCTCCGCTGTGCCTACGCTCGCTCTTATAGGCAATCCCAATACCGGCAAGACGACTCTTTTTAACGCACTTACCGGTCTCTCCCAACAGGTGGGCAACTATCCGGGCGTCACGGTCGAACGCAAAATAGGCGCACTCCAGCACAGCGATGGGCGCAGCATCAACATCGTCGATTTACCCGGCACCTATAGTCTGTCTGCCCATTCACCCGACGAGGCTATCGCGGTAGATGCCCTGATCAGCCGCCAACAAGATTTGGCACCTATTGACGGCGTGCTCTGCATCGTCGACGCAGCCAACATACGACGCAATTTCTATCTGCTCTCGCAGCTCGTCGAAGCCGAATTGCCCATCGTAATAGCACTCAATATGATCGATATCGCCGAGACCCGCGCCATAATCATAGATGCGGAAAAATTATCACAGCGCCTTGGCTTACCCGTCGTTCCCGTCTGCGCCCACCGCCGCCAAGGGCTTGATACTCTGCGCAAAGCGCTAGAGAATCTGGTCGACGCACCATCCCCAGCGCTGCCATCTAACAGCCCCGAATTACCGGTCCAGATCAGAGAGGGTATAGAGCAATTACAAGAGGATTTTACAAAGACTGGACGATCGCTCAGCTACCTCGAATCACTGCGCACCTTAATTGATGATGATTCCTATTTAGAGGAGCGCCTCGTCGCGGAAGCTGGTGATGGCTTTGCACGCCAATTAAAGACCTTGCGCCAACAGATCTTTACCGATACCGACCCCGGCGAATTCGAGAGCCAAACGCGGTATACCTGGATAGACGCGCTACTCTCTGACGCACTACAACAACCAGACGAACTGCACAGCAATCCTTCCGACCGCATCGACGGACTGCTGACCCACCGCTTCTTCGGCATCGCCGCCTTTGCGCTACTCAACGCCTTTGTTTTTCAGGCGATCTATTCGTGGTCGGGCCCGTTAATGGACATCATCGAAGGGCTCTTCGCCACGCTAGGTGGGTGGGTGGGTTCCGCTCTACCGGTTGGTCCCGTACAGAGTTTGTTGGTCGATGGCGTCCTAGCAGGCGTGGGCGGGGTGCTCATTTTTCTACCGCAGATTGCCATACTATTTCTTTTTATCTCGCTTTTAGAAGACTGCGGCTATATGGCTCGCGCCGCTCTGCTCATGGATCGCTTGCTCACTCGCTGCGGCCTGTCGGGAAAGTCCTTTATTCCACTGCTCTCTAGTTTTGCTTGTGCAGTACCTGGCATCATGGCAACCCGCACTATTGAGGACCGACGCGACCGCCTGGCGACCATTTTAGTTGCCCCCCTAATGAGCTGCTCGGCGCGGCTTCCCGTCTATATTCTTTTTATTGCGGCCTTCGTGCCCGAGCGCACGTGGGCCGGCGGCCTGTTCAACCTGCAGGGCATGGCACTATTGGCCTTTTATGCCCTCGGCATCTTAGTCGCCATCCCCATGGCCTTTTTGTTAAAGAAGACCCTACTCAAGGGCGAAGCGCCCCCCTTTCTACTCGAGCTGCCTTCCTATAAATGGCCAGAACCGCGCAACGTATTACTGAGAGTCTACCAGAATTGCTGGGCTTTTGTAGTGCGCGCCGGTAGTATTATTTTAGCCACCACCATCGCCATGTGGGCACTGGCCTACTTTCCACGCGATGAACAAATAACCGAACAGTTCGAACGCGAGCGCGCCGCACTCGAAAGCGCCGGTCAAACGAGCGCGGCAGCTTTTAATACTCTCGACAGTCGCATGGCCGCCGCCCAAATCGAAGCCAGCTATCTCGGTCGCGCCGGGCACCTGCTCGAACCACTAGTGCGGCCACTTGGCTGGGACTGGCGTATTGGCATGGCCGTCGTCGCTTCTTTTCCCGCACGCGAGGTAGTTATCTCGGCCCTGGGGACCATTTATAGTCTCGGTGGAGACCAGGATGAGGAGTCCGAAGACCTGCGCACTGCTATGCGCCGAGCGACTTGGCCCGACGGACGGCCCGTATTTACGCTACCCGTCGCCCTCTCGATTATGGTCTTTTTCGCCCTCTGCGCACAGTGCCTTTCGACGCTGGTTGTAATACAGCGCGAAACAGGTTCCTGGGGTTGGTCTGTCTTCTCATTTTCCTATATGACCGCCCTCGCCTATATAGCCGCCCTATTAACGTATCAGATCGGCACAGCATTGGGCTGGGGAATATAGAATTGGATTGGCAGACTCCGCTCGCCATCGCCATCGCAATAGTCGCTGGAGCCTACGTCCTATGGCGATGGTTAAGGCCCTTTTTCACGCGCCCTGCCGACTGCTGCAGCCGATCCGATGAGGAAGGCGAACTCCTACAAATAGAGGACTCCTAAAAACCCTCTCCTCCAGTTCGTTTACTCTGTATTTATAGGGATACTACTGACCTCAACTAGCTCGTTCTACTGCTCTTGCTCATCAACCCAGCCGCCACATCACCCACTATTCACTAGAACTCTTTCAAGCTCGACGTGCA
>JBLHGI010000078.1:0-19699 GCA_047616505.1 Planctomycetota bacterium | reverse complement strand
TTAGAGCGGATGGCGCATTTTGTCAAAGAGGGCAGCAGCGAGCTGGCCGCTGAGGAGTTGCGCGATCTGCGTCAGATGTATAGAGAAAAACGGACGACTATAGAGGATATTGGTCGGCGGGGAGAACAGCGTGCAGGGGCCTATTTAGTCGCGGCGGGATACGAGGTGTTAGAAACGCGTTATAGAGGTGCTGGTGGTGAAATAGACCTCGTAGTACAGCGCGAGGGCGAGTATGCTTTTGTTGAAGTGAAGACCCGTAAGGACGCTATTGGCTACGCTCCTGAGGAGCGAGTGGATGCGCAGAAACGCCAGCGCCTCGTGCGCGCCGCGCGTCACTACCTGCACTACCACAATATTGCAGCGGATTGTCGATTCGACGTCATCGCCGTGGTTTTAGAGCCGGGCGAAGGAGTCGTTGAACACTGGGCGGATGCCTTCCGCCCCTAAGTTGAATCATTCTGACTTAAATTTTAAACATTTTTTTGCACTCATCGAGTGTCAGCGGTATATAGGGCAAGGTTAGGCCGTGCTGGTCGAGTCTTGCCGCCAACTGTACCGCTGTTGGTGGGGCAAGGCCCGTTTGGTAGGTAAAGTCTTTGTTTGTCAATACGGTACGTGCTGAGCCCTGTATGACGATCTCGCCGTGGCGTAGTGCGGTTACGTGATGAGCTAGTTGTGCGACCAAATCCATATCGTGTGTGATGAGTACTAGGGCCTTGCCATCTGCTGCTAGCTGCGCGAATAGCTGACGCATAGAGTGCGTTGAACGTGGGTCGAGGCCGGCCGTAGGTTCGTCTAGCACTAGAACGTCGGGATCCATAGCCAACACACCGGCCAGGGCTGCTCTCCGCCTTTCGCCACCGCTCAGGCTCAGAGGGGTGCGCGAGCCAAAGTCCTGGCGCTCCAAGCCAACCCAATCTAGGGCGCGCGACACGAGGTCCTGCACTCGTGGTTCATCATAGCCGAGATTGCGTGGACCAAAGGCTACGTCTTCTTCGACCGTTTCGGCAAATAGCTGTAATTCTGGAAACTGAAAGACGAGACCAACGCGTTGCCTTGTCCACAATAAATCGCGCGACCAGATATCGCACGCATCGAGTAGGACACGGCCTCGATGGGGTTTCAGCAGAGCGTTGAGATGTTGGGCGAGGGTCGTTTTTCCCGACCCACTTGTCCCGACTAGTGCATGTATACAGCCCGTGGCAAAAGTGATATTTATATCGCGTAAACTTTGACGCTTGGTTGGCAGGTCTAGGTCATAGGTGTGAGAGACTTGTTCCGCTACGAGCTTGGGCTGAGTTGATACTTCTAATGGCTCAATTAACTGTGCATCTTCTCGGATAGATGGGTTCGGACAATATGCGATCAACTCGTCTAGGTTGAGCGCGGCTTTTTTGCTGCTCAAGTGCTGAGATAGCTCGCGGAAAAATGGAGCTCCGAGGCCGGCCTCTCGTAGGCGCTGGATATCGGAGAATGCCTCTTGCGGTGTCCCCTGTAATAAAATCTGACCGGCGTTAAGGGCAATAACGCGTCCAGCCCGGACGGCCTCGTCTGGCAGTTGCGTTATGAGAATTGTGGCGATGCCGAAGCGCTGGCTCAGTGAGTGGAGCAAGTCGCCGACCTGTTGGCGATGCTGCGGGTCCAAGAGTGCCGTAGGCTCGTCGAGCACGAGATAGTGTGGGCGCATAGCACTGGCAGCGGCGATGGCCAAACGCTGTTTCTCTCCCCCGGAAAGACGATGTGGTGGAGCGTTGCGATAGGGGATTAAGTCGAAATCATGCAGTGCCTGGTCGATGCGTTGGGTCATTTCGCTGCGGGGGAGCGCAAGATTTTCTAGGCCGAAAGCCAATTCACCTTCTACGGTGGTGGAGATCAACTGATCATCTGGATTCTGGAAGACCATGCCGATCTGGCGGCGAATGGAACCGAGGTTGGCACTGTCGCGTGTGTCCATCCCGTCAATCAATACGCGTCCGGCACTGGGAATATGTAATCCATTGAGGCAGCGAGCTAGGGTGGTCTTGCCCGAACCATTGGCACCGATGATAGCTACAGATTCACCTGGGTGGATCTCCAGATCAATATTCTGTAGTGCGGGGCGATTTTCGGAGTAGTGGAAACTCAGGTTTTGTATGCTGATCATGGGGGTGGAAGAATAGATCGCTAGGGCCTCTTCGTCAAGGCGATTTGGTTGACATGCAGATAGTCAGTTTGTTTATTTAGACGCAAAGAGTTAGATATTTTTGGCGCACCCTGATCGGCATGATGCCCCGCGGATGGTCGTGGGGCATTTGTTTTGTATCGGTCGTGCCGTGCCAACGAGGAGTAGGATATGAATACGGTCTTGCGCTGGTGCGTTCTGTGGGCTGTTTTGGCTCTGGCCGCTTGTAGCGATTCAAATGATGGTGCGGTGCGTATATCGGGTCCAGAAGTTACGCAGGGTCCGGGGCGAGTATATCCCATACGCGATGTTAGCTATTTGTCGAATGATGGCGTTCGCGTCAGTGCGCTCTTCGGTTTTCAGGAATCGGCAGAACCCCTCCCCGTCGTGATGCTTCTACACGACCTTGGCAGCGACAAACAAGAATGGCTCAATAATACGGATCTTTTTGTCGAGTTGCTCGAGCGCGGTTATGCCGTTATCGCCATAGACCTGCGCGGCCACGGCCAGACTCCCTTGCCCGATGATCGCGAGGTGTTATTAATCGAAGATTTGGAAAATAGCTTTCTCGATGTCCATGCTACGCTCAACTGGCTATTGGATCAACAGGGCATAAACGCAAATCGCATCGCCGTAATTGGCACTGGGTCTGGTGGTAACGTCGCCTATGTGAGTTCCGGGGTCTTTCCACAGCAAATTCGCACGGGCATTTCGCTTTCTCCCGGGCTCTGGGAAGCGACCTCTCTTGGGCCATTAGTCGTCGGCAGCGGTATCGATCCTTTTATTCCTCGCTCCATGCTTTTTATGGTGGGCGCTCAAGACGAGTTGCAGGGGCCTGACACCCTACTCAGCTATGCCGATTTTGCTCGCAATTTAGAGGCTACTACGGCCGATCCCAAATCTTTACGCGTCTTTCAGAATTCGGCCGCTCATGGCATTGATTTGATCAATAATGTGCCCGAGGCTATGGATCTACTTTTCCTGTGGTTGGAGAACAATCTATAGGAGGGGGACGCATAGAGAAGTTCGATGGGTGAACTACCTTCTATCTCCGTTATAATTCCCGCTTTTAATGAAGAAGAGGCGATTGGCAAGGTCCTAGGGGATATCCCCAAGGACATCGACCAAGTTATCGTCGTTGACAATGCCTCGACCGATGCGACCGCCGCTATTGCGCGCAGCATGGGAGCACTGGTCATATCTGAAAAACGGCGTGGTTATGGCCAGGCCTGCCTCAGTGGTATAGCGGCACTAAGTGCTCCCGATATCGTCGTTTTCCTCGACGGCGACTACAGTGATTACCCCGAAGAAATACCCTCTTTAATCGAGCCCATTCTCAGTGGTCGGGCAGACATGGTCATTGGTTCGCGCACGCTCGGCCAGCGCGAACGCGGTGCTCTACTGCCCCAAGCTCAGTTCGGAAATTGGCTCTCTACGCGGTTGATCTACCTACTTTTTGGTATGCGCTTTACGGATTTAGGGCCATTCCGTGCTATCCGCTTTGGAGTGCTCAAATGCCTGCAGATGCAAGATCGGGACTTTGGCTGGACGGTTGAGATGCAGGTCAAGGCCGCTCGTTTAGATCTGCGCTGTTGCGAGGTGCCCGTGCGCTATCGCAAACGCATTGGCACTTCCAAGATTACGGGGACGCTTAGCGGCACCCTGCGCGCAGGCCACAAAATCCTCTGGACGATATTTCGTTATGCTCGCTATCGGGGGTAACGAGAATTGAGTCGCAGTGAAATCGGCGGGTTAGTGCTGTTCTTGCTGTTTGCTTTGGGGCTGCGGCTCTGGGGTGTCGAACAGGGATATCCAGAGATGTACGGCCATGTCGACGAAGTTGGAGTGGCTGCGAGTATATGGAATTTTTTTCGTGCTGAAACGCTGTTACCAACAGAGTTTACCTACCCGGCCCTCTATTCTTATCTCACCGCGATCTCACTGTACTTAGGCGTTTTGTTCGGGTGGGGACCCCAGCAGGATAATGCGATAGATACGCTCGTGTTGGTGTCTTACTTAGATCCTGCTCGCGCAGCCCTCGTTGGCCGTATACTCAGCGCGCTACTGGGGACCGCTACGGTATACTTCACTTTTGTCTTGGGCCGGTCTTCCTACGACCGTGCAGTTGGCTGGCTCGCGGCTTTGTTTATGGCACTGGCAATCGTGCCAGTACAACAGGCTCATTACGCGCTTCCAGATATCACAATGGCATTCTTTGCCATACTGACATTCTATGGTGCATGGAGGATTTTTGAGCTTGGGAACTGGTCTTCTTACCTCTTTGCTGGCATGGCAGCAGGATGGGTAATCGCCAGCAAATATAACGGGGCTTTTGCGGCGTTGGCCATACCAACGGCGCATCTTATGCGAACCGGTTTGAGTTGGCATGCGCTGTTCAGCGGAAGACTGTGGAGTGCCGTTGTGGCTGCTTTTGCTGCGCTCTTTATCGGCTCGCCATATTTGTTTTTAACTCCTGAAAAATACTGGAGATTGGCACAATACCAGTTTTCTAGCCTTTCTTTCACTATGCATCAGACGCAACCCTGGTGGTGGATCCCGCGTGATATAGTGCTGTTGGAATGGGGGCTTGGAGGGTTGATGTTAGCTGGAGTGGCGGGGGCGATTTGGCGCCGCGAAAAGCTGGACTATATTCTGCTTGCGGTCTGGATTCCCAGCTTCATCTATATTGGTTCATGGACGCGAGAAAGCCTCCATTACCTGTTGTATTGCTATCCTTTGTTGGCGATTGGCGCTGCACTACTTGTTCGCGAGGGGGGGCGCCGACTGGTGGGGCGGCGTCCGTTGATATGGGCGTTCGTTGCCATTTTAGTAGTGCCAAATTTGTACAGGGCGAGCGCAGTGGGTATAGAGATGAGCCGGCCCGATGTGCGCCGCGAAGCAGCGTCTTGGATTGAAACACATATTGAAGACGGTGCGAAGATCGCTACGACCTGGCTGCCATATGGCCCCCGCTTGGCGTGGGTACAGTCTAGGCGGAGTATTGTGAATTTGTACCGCGATCGACCGGCGGTGAAAGCTACGCTGGCCGAGCACTGGAGTCGGCGTCCTGCTTATGGGCTTGTCAATTTGGAAATCTGGCTCAAGCAACCCGTTGTGCCAGAGGTTTATCGCGCGCATATCGATATAGAAGACCCCGAAACGCGGCGGATCTTTAGCAGGGGCTGGTTTAGTCTACGTCAGCTAAAGGAACGCGGCGTGCAGTATCTCGTACTGCCCGAAGCGGCCTATGGGCGTTATTTATATCTGGACCCTCCACCCGGAGGTCTGAGCGCAGCCCACTATCACTTTGTTAAAAACAGCAGTTATTTTGCCGATCTGATCGATCCGCAGAATCCAGCTACCGAACTTGTCGCCCGTTTTGAATCCAGTTCAAATGAGCGAGGTAGTCCTATATCAATTTATCGGTTGCGCTAGAGCGGTGACTGCAACAAGCCCATAACCATATCGACTGGAAGCTGTGCTTTTAAGAAGGTGGCCATAGAAGCCTGCTTGACGATTTCGTTGCGGGCCAAGTGCGAAGTCTCCCAGGCGTAGTCGACGTCTCGCACCGTCGATTCGGAAGCGTTTATTCGCTCTATGGAATTGGCGGTGAAGTCGAGTGTATGGGTCAGGCGGTTCATGATAGCACCGACTTCGCCGCGCACTTTACTTACTCTATCGATGGCACCGTCAATACGGGTGATGGCTCCGCGTGCCGAATCACGTGTGCCGATGCTGGCGTGAGCTAAGTCAATAACGTGACCATCCGTATTTAAATCGGCGATGTCGTATTCGAGCCGATCGGCCGGTAGAGCATCGCTTCCCAATTGAAAACTACCACCGACGTTTTGTATTTCGATGTTTTTACCACCCAATCCGCCATCTCCATAATTGCCTAAGGCCCCTTTGGCTCCACTTCCTGCCAGGGTGACTTCAATGCCGAGTCGGTCGAAGTTGGCGACATGGGTTGTGCCCGTCGCGATTTGTCCATCCACTGTGGTAGAGCCCAAGTTGATTGTTTGGGTGACGGTGCCATTTCCCAATGTTATCTCGTTGTCCCCTGGGCTGTCTATGAAAGAATAAGTGCCTTCGCTGGCAGCCGTTAGTTTGACGAAGCGGACGCCGGTATCGGCGGCTTCAGTGAGAGCAGTAGAATCACCTTTCATTACTTCGTTGCCAAAACCGCTGAGCACCGATTGATCATTGTAATTCGCTCCGCGCACGATCCGGTCAATTTGTTCCGTGAGTTGGTTAAATTCGGCGTCCAACGATTCGCGGTTGTTGTCGTTGAGTGTTTCCGTGGACGATTGGATGGCTAATTCGCGCATGCGGATGAGCATGGAGCTGACTTCGTTCATGCCCCCTTCTGCCGTGCGCAGGAGGTCTAGGGCGTGTTCGGCATTGCGCGTGCCTTGGGTTAGACCACTGATTTCAGCGCGCATACCTTCTGAGATGGAAAGGCGCGCACCGCTTTCACGGCCAGAATTTACGGCTAGCCCCGATGCGAGACGGGCGCGTCGGTCACTGCTGTTGCGATCTACTTGGCCCATGTTCTTTGAGGCGCGCGCCGCAGCGATATTTCTATTAATACTAATGGCCATTTCAGAACCTCCTTGTTCCTTTGACCTATATGGCAACCGTGTGAAGGTGTAGAGTGTCGTCGCACGGGATGATATGATCCGGATTAAACTTAACATAACTTGATACTATGTTGTATTTATCGGCCTAAGGTTATCTTGCTTCACTTTTTTTGTATTTATTTAAAAAAAACCTGCAAATCCATTAAAGTTAGGGGGAGTAGCTTCCGATAATCGGAATAGGGACTCAGTACTCAGTTCCGAATTTTGACCGTGGAATCGGGATCACTCCATGGGTAAAATGTATATAAATTCTTATTTTATAATGGTTTGGCTGCGGGAAAGGGATTTCCCCAGCTCACGTAGGGAAGCAAGGAGTTCGTGCCTTATGCCACTTAGGGTCAATAATAATATTATGGCGATTAATGCCCGGCGATCCATTGATCGCAGTATGGGCACTGTAAATCGCCAACTTGAACGGCTTTCATCGGGATTGCGTGTAAACCGCGCCGCAGATGATGCCTCTGGTCTAGTTGTTTCCGAAGGGATGCGCGGGGAGCTTTCTGGGTTGAACCAGAATGTGCGCAATGCCGAACAGGCGTCTAATTTGTTACAGGTCGCTGAGGGGTCGCTTCAAGAGGTAAACAATATTTTAGTGAGGATGCGCGAGCTATCGGTGCAATCGTCTTCCAGTACGATCAATGATTCTAATCGCGAGTCGCTCTCGGCCGAATTTTCTCAGTTGCGCTCGGAAATAGATCGCATTGCCGAGGCAACGACCTACAACAAGCAGTCTTTGCTGAGTGGTTTTGGCAATAGCGTTTCGACCGCTGCTTCGACGGCGGTGACGACGAGTAGCGCGACAGGGGTTACGGGTGTGACTCTCGCTGCTGTGCAAGCTGGTACTTATTCTTTTGTAGATGGTACTGGGGACGGCACGATTACCTTGGGAAACGGCACCGTCACGCAAACATTGAATATGGGAACGCTGCTCGACAATGGCTCTGTGGCTACGGGTTCGACTGTGGTTGCCAATTTTGATCGTCTAGGGATTCAAGTGTCGTTGGCTGGCGTAGGGGCATCTGGAGCACCTGGCAGTTTTGTCGATGGCGACTTAGGGGGAACATCGATTGTCGTTGAGGGAGGCACTGGGGGTGTTTTTCAGGTGGGGCCGAAAGCCGGAGCTGTCAACCGTATTGAATTGGGAATCGGCGATCTCCGTGCCTCTGGCTCAAACCTGAATCTAAGCTCTATTTCTATTGAAACTTTGGGAAATGCACGTGGGTCTATATCTACTATTGATCGAGCTATTACGAATGTGGCCAACGAACGTGGTAAAATGGGAGCGGTGCAGAATAGGCTCTCATTTGCTATCGGTTATACGGAAAATGAGATTGAGAGTATCCAGGCCTCTGAGTCCACGATACGCGATGCAGATATAGCGTTAGAAGTTTCTGAGTTTAGCCGCGGGCAGATTCTACAGCAGAGCGGTAATGCCATGCTGTCGCAAGCCAATGTCAACGCCGTCTCGGCTTTATCCTTGCTCTAGGGAGAGCGCATATAGAAAGAATGTAAATGTGTTGTAGCAACGAGGGACGTCCTAATACAGGACGGCCCTCGTTTTGTACAATTCTTGACTTAATCGCTTCTCTCACCTAGTTTCTTGACCTTCTTATGAACCTCTCCGACTACGACTTCCACCTTCCAGATGAACTCATTGCCCAGGAGCCAATCCCCCGGCGCGATGAGTCGCGTCTACTCGTGTTAGAGCGAACGAGCGGCGTGATAAAGCACCTGCGTTTTGCCGATATCGCTGGACTGTTGCATGCCGATGATGCACTCGTTGTCAACCAAACGCGCGTTTTTCCCGCGCGCCTGCACGGGGTGCGTCGAGATACTAATGGCAAAGTGGAACTATTGCTCATTCGCCATCTAGGTGAGGGGCGCTGGCTGGCAATGGGTAAACCGGGGCGGGCGTTACGCCCCGGCATAAAATTGGCTTTTGCCGATGGCCAACTTCTAGCCGAAGTCATGTTGAGAACACCGGAAGGGCGAGTCGAACTCTTATTCACCCCAGCCGATATTGATCCGATCTTAGCAGAGTTCGGACAAATTCCACTCCCTCCCTATATACGACGCGACGCGACTGCTGTTGATACAGGCCGTTACCAGACCGTTTTTGCGCGCGAGCCAGGGGCGATTGCCGCACCGACGGCGGGGCTACATTTTACCGACGGGTTGCTCGAACAGATTCGCACTGCAGGCACGGCTGTATTGCCGATATTGCTGCATGTTGGTCCGGGCACATTTGAGCCGGTGCGCTGCGAAGACCCGCGCGAGCATAGTCTGGAGGGAGAGTATTTTGAAGTCGGCGCTGAAGTTGCTGCTGAATTAAATCGCCGTCGCGTTTGTGGGCGCGCAGTAGCCGTGGGGACGACGGTGGTCAGAACGTTAGAAACAGTCGCCGACGCACGTGGGCAAATTGGAGGAAGCTGCGGTTGGTCGGAAAAGTTTATCTACCCTCCGTATACGTTTGCTGCTGTTGATGCTTTGGTAACGAATTTCCACCTGCCAAAGTCCACACTATTGATGCTCGTTGCTGCGTTTGCCGGCTATGAAAATCTAATGAATGCCTATCGCGAAGCCGTGCGTGAGGGATATCGCTTTTATAGCTATGGCGATGCGATGATGGTCATCTGAGCTATGGTAAGTGAGCGGGCGGTCGTTATCGTTGTCGCAGGGGGGCGAGGGGTGCGCATGGGAGGTGATACTCCCAAGCAGTATTTGCCGTTGGGTGGACAGTCTGTGCTATGGCGAACACTCATGTGTTTTGAGATGGATCCTCTGATAGATGGTATCGTGTTAGTCTTACACCGCGATGACATGAGTTATTGTCAACAAACAGTAATACGGGGAGCTGGATTTAAAAAGATTCGCGCGCTCGTCCCGGGGGGGGCTCAACGCAGCGAATCGGTGCGTGCTGGCCTAGGGGAGACTACGGCGGCAGATGAGATTATTTTAGTGCACGATGCAGTGCGCCCATTTGTTGCTCGTGAACTGATAGCGCGCGTAATAGTCGCGGCGGTAGAGGTGGGAGCTGCGCTTCCGGCGCTACCCGTCAAAGAGACCGTTAAGGTTGTAGAAGACGGCTTAGTGGTTTCTACGCCCGCGCGCGAATCGCTGTGGGGAGCCCAGACCCCGCAGGCCTTTCGCCGCGATGTGTTGCTGCGCGCTCACGCGATGAAGGCGGCGGCATTAGCAACAGATGACGCTATGCTGGTAGAGGCACTAGGGGTGCCCGTGCGGGTAGTTGCAGGTGATGAGACCAACTTAAAACTTACTACGCCCGCAGATTTGGCGTGGGCTAAGCAGCACATAGAGGAGAGTGGTTTGTCTAAGGTTGGACTGCGCGTGGGGCAGGGGTATGATGTGCATCGATTAGTAGAGGGACGCAAACTCATCTTGGGAGGTATCGAAATACCTTTCCATTTGGGTTTACTTGGTCATTCGGATGCCGATGTATTGACACATGCCATTATTGATGCACTTGCCGGAGCCATTGGCGAGGGGGATATCGGTAGACTATTTCCCGACGACGATGCCGCTTATAAGGATATATCTAGTTTAGTCCTACTCGAGCACGTGCGCTTACTCTTGCGGAAACGGGGGGCAGAAATTGTCAATATCGATGCAGTCGTCATGGCGCAACGACCCAAATTAGCCCCGCATATTGAAGCTATGCGCGCCGCTTTAGCCGACGTCTTAAAAATCGAGTTGGAGGCAATTTCGCTCAAAGCGACGACGACGGAACGGTTGGGGTTTGTCGGGCGTGAAGAAGGTTTGGCCGCTCAGGCCGTAGCGTTAGTACAAGTCTGAGGTCTGCTGTGGAAGCGGTCTTGCTGGAATTTATGCAATCGTTAGAAGAACTGGATCCACGTTTGGCTTATGGTTTGTTATTGTTAAGTGCTTTGCTTGAGAATATTGTACCACCGGTGCCAGGGGATACGGTGGTCATTTTTAGCGCATATATGGTGGGGCGGGGGACTTGGCAGTTATGGCCTGTTTTTGGCGTGACTGTGGTGGGCGGGGTTTTGGGCTTTATGGTCATGTACTATATGGGGTTGCGTTATGGTCGTTCGTTCTTTAGTGGACGGCGCGGCCGTCTTTTTTCAGCAGAAGGGCTGGAGAAAGCTGAAGCTTGGTTGGCGCGTTATGGCTTAGGGTTGCTCCTGGCCAACCGCTTTCTTTCGGGAATTCGATCCGTTATTGCTATTAGTGCAGGTATAGGGGGAATGTCTTGGCAGCGCGTGTTTATTTGCGGTGTGCTCAGCATGGCGTTGTGGAATGGCATATTGCTTTATGTTGGTCTACTTGTAGGGCAGAATTGGGAGGAAGTTTCCCTGCTTCTAAAGCAGTATAATCGCGCATTGGTGGGGCTATTGATTGTTGCGGCCTTGGTTGGGGTGTGGCGTTGGCGCACAAAGGCTTGACAACTGAACCCGGCGTCTTTAATTTTAACGACTTATTCAAGATTGGTATTTCATGCGGATGACCACGTGTTATCCGCACTTTGCGGAATGGATAGCATGAGCTACAAAACGTATACCCCCAAAGCCGGCGAAATCGAGCATCAGTGGCATATAGTTGACGCTACGGACAAAGTATTGGGGCGCCTCGCTTCGCAGATAGCCCATATCCTGCGCGGCAAACACAGACCGAATTATGCTCCGCACATGGATATGGGGGACCATATCGTCGTCGTCAATATCGACAAGGTGCGGGTTACTGGAGCTAAGGCCGAGAACAAAGTCTACCATCGTCACACCGGATATCCTGGTGGGTTGCGCACGACTAGTTACGAGAGCATGATGGAAAATCATCCAGATCGCATTCTCAAAAAGGCCGTCTGGGGTATGTTACCCAGCAATAGTTTGGGGCGTCAGCTTATAAAAAAACTGCGCGTGTATGCCGGTCCAGACCATCGGCACGAGGCGCAGCAGCCCCAGCCGTTAGACATATAATAGATCGCTTGATCGCCAACGAGAGGTAGTAGATTAATGCCTGAGGAAAGCTACGAAGCTACGGGGCGTCGCAAAACGTCGATAGCCCGTGTGCGCATGCGTCCCGGTTCTGGAAATATCGTGATGAACGGACGCACAGTAAACGATTATCTGCGTCGTGCCGCGCTGGAAATGATTCTAATCCAGCCGCTGGATTTGACGGAGACGCGCGAACAGTTCGACGTGCTTATTTCCACCCGAGGTGGGGGGCTAAGAGGCCAAGCGGGCGCCGCCTGTTTGGGCATTGCCCGTGCGTTGATAAAGTTTAATCCAGAAATGCGTACGGTCCTGAAAAAGGCCGGGTTCTTAACGCGCGACGCGCGCGAAAAAGAGCGCAAGAAATACGGTTTGGCTGGTGCGCGCAAGAAGTTCCAGTTTTCTAAGCGCTAAGATTTGCAATTGCTGTAAATTCACACGCCTCCAGATATAAGCAGAAGTGTACCCGCAGGTTCTGCCTGCGGGTATTCTGCTTATAGGTGAAGGGGGCGGAGGTTTAACACTACATTAGGAGTATGGTGATGGCTGAAGTAAATATTCGCGACTTGTTGGAGGCTGGTACCCATTTTGGGCATCAGACTCGGCGTTGGAATCCCAAAATGCGTCAATTTATCTTTACTGAACGCAGTGGGATTCACATCATTGACCTGCAGAAAACGGTCGCAAAGATAGAAGAAGCTTGCAAGATCGTAAGTGCGACGGCGCGCTCGGGCAAGTCGATACTCTTTGTCGGCACGAAGAAACAGGCCGCCGATATTGTGCGCCAAGAAGCAGAGCGCTGTGAACAATACTATGTGACGGAGCGCTGGTTGGGTGGTATGCTCACGAACTGGCCAACTATTCGTCAGAGTATTCGCCGTCTGGATCATCTCGACCGTATTTCCGCCGATGGCACCTATGAAAAACTAAAGAAGAAAGAAGTGCTGCTGCTCGAAAAGGCGCGCACTCGATTGCAGGGTACCCTCGCGGGTATACGCAATATGAGTGGTATTCCTGGCCTAGTGGTTATTGTCGATATCCGCAAGGAGCATATTGCCGTGACCGAGGCTACCAAATTGGGTATTCCCTCGATCGCCATCGTCGATACGAACTGCAACCCCGAAGAAGTTTCATGTCCCATTCCGGGCAATGACGATGCCATTCGTTCAATTGGTTTAATTGCTCAGTATTTGGCGGATGCAGTCATCGAAGGGAAGGCAGCGGCAGCGGCGGCCAAGGGCGCAGATAAAGACGAAGTGCAAGAGGCTTCGGTAGCGGCCGCTGCACCGGCGTCGAAATAAGAAATATCAAGGCTATCCAATTTTTAGAAACATAGAGTAAGAGAAAAGAAAATGGCAGAAATATCGGCAAAAGATGTAATGCAACTCCGCAAGCAGACGGGGTTGGGAATGATGGATTGCAAGAAGGCCATGCAGGAGACGGATGGTGATTTGGACAAAGCCATCGAATACCTGCGCAAGCAGGGTATGGCAGCCGTTGAAAAGCGGGCCGGGCGCGATGCTACGGATGGTTTGATTATTTCCTATATTCATCCGGGGAGTCGACTCGGTGTGCTCGTCGAAGTAAACTGTGAGACGGATTTTGTAGCCCGTACCGATGATTTTCAGCAATTCGCCAAGGATGTAGCAATGCATATCGCCGCCTCACAGCCCATGGCAGTGAATCGCGAGTCGATTGCCCCGGAACTCATCGAAAAAGAGAAGGCCATATTTTTGGAACAGGCCAAGAACGAGGGCAAACCCGAAAATATAGCTGAAAAAATAGTGCAGGGGAGAGTGGAAAAGTATTTCCAAGAAAACTGTTTACTGGAACAGCCATTTGTCAAAAATCCCGACCAGACGATAGAAGAGATGATCACCGATTTGACGGCTAAGATTGGTGAAAAAATCGGTGTACGTCGTTTTGCTAGCTTCCGCCTGGGCGAAGAGTAGAGTATAGTTATAGTACACTAGCAAGTGGAGTAAAATCGTCATGCTAGAAGAAGTTATAGAAGAAGTAAATAGCCATATGGAAAGCACCATAGATGCACTGCGGCGAGATTTGGCTGCCATTCGCACTGGGCGTGCATCGACGGCTATGCTGGATCATATCAAGGTCGATTATTACGGCAACAAATCGCCTCTAAACCAGGTGGCTACGCTCAGCGTTCCGGAATCCAGGCTAATTGTGATAAAGCCTTGGGAAGCCAATATCATTGGCGAGATCGAGAAGGCAATTCGCGCAGAGAAGAGCTTGGGGCTCAATCCGTCCAACGATGGAGTGATGATTCGTCTGCCGATTCCGGAACTTACGGAAGAACGCCGTCGAGATATTACTAAAGTTGCTCGGAATCGCGGCGAAGAGGCGCGCGTCGCCGTGCGCCATGCGCGCCGGGATGGCATTGATATGCTGCAGGAGGCACAGAAGGAAGGCGAGGTGTCAGAAGATGAATCGCGCCAAGGGCAGGATCACGTTCAGAAATTGACGGATGAGCATATCGTCCGCATCGACGAGATTGTTAAAAATAAAGAAGCGGATATAATGGAGGTCTAAGATCTCCGGTATAATACAAAATAGAGCGGTCTGTCCCTAGCGGGGCGGACCGTTTTATTTTCGCTTGTTCTGATCTTTGTTGAGCTGGCTAATTTTTCCGAGTAATTGGTCTTCGATTTGTGAGCGGTCTTTGTGTTCGCTCTCTGCAGCCTCCTCTTGTCGAGGCGGAGTAGGAGCAGGGCGGTGCGGTCGCCGTGCTTTATTACTGGGCAGCGAACTCGGGTCTATTTCTTCGGGTTCAGTGGAGACAATTTCCTGTGTGGGCTCTAACCATTCGAATTTACAGCGTTGTAGATGAGTGAGATCTGAGTAGTTGAGCAAATGTGCTTGACGTTCGACAATGGCAATATTAAGTGTATTAATAGATGCTTCGGCTTCTTGGCGCAGTGCACTAATAATGCTTTCGTCTATAGTTAGTAGTTCATTTT
Organism: Planctomycetota bacterium; assembly: GCA_047616505.1. GTDB lineage: Bacteria > Latescibacterota > UBA2968 > UBA8231 > UBA8231. The sequence continues at coordinate 4,944 of JBLHGI010000078.1, read as the reverse complement.
TTTGTCGATCGATTTCCTCCGTCAGGAGTTGGCTGCGTCCGTTGAGTAGACGCAACTGCGTGCGCAATTCTTTGCGGTGTTTGGTTATCCAGAAGACTGCCAAGCCAGCGAGACTTGCTATGGTTATGAGGAATACACCGAGGTAGATAGTGCTCATAAAATGAATGTTCTTGGTTCGCTTGTGAGAATTAGGGCGCTTGTGATAATTTAGCACGAGATTTTATAGGTGGCAAACGCAGTGTGTTGATAACGCGCTGGCGTATGAATGGATACATTGACTATGGCTAATGATAGGCAGGGTAGCGATACCTCTGAACAATTGCGCGTCGAAATTGTGCGTTTGCAAAAAGAAAACGAAAAGTTGCGCGCTAGCAATCGCCGGTGGATGCGAATCGCTGGCACGGATGACCTTACGGGACTTCCCAATAAGATCTATTTTACCACCGCTTTATTACCACAAGTTGTGAGCCAGGCCAATGCCTCCGGACAAAGCTTTGTCTGTGTGATGGTGGCACCTGATAAACTCGGCGATATCAACCAACGTTTTGGCCGCGAAGGCGGTGATCAAGTCGTTGAGGGGTTGGCAGCATTTTTACGGGAAAATATAGAAACAGATGAGAAAATAGTCCATTTCGATGGATCTAATTTTGTCATCATTATACCGGATGCTACGGATGACGATCGCAAGCGTCGAACTCGTCAGATTCGCGCGCGTGTTGTTTCTCGTCATTTTGAATGTGGTGGGGAAGCCGTTACGCTGACGCTGAGCATGGGAACGGTTATTAGAGGCCCCAATGCACCGGGGACAGAGGGCAAGACCAAAGACATTGCCGATGATATCATTCGTCGTATGGGCTCCGCTCTCGATAGCGCAAAGAAGAAGGGTGGAGACCAAGTGGTAGATGATGATGGGAGTGGGGCTTAATGGTTTCATCTCTTTTATAAAACATGCCGATGCTTTATTCGATCTTACTTTCGACTCGTCCACGCCAGTGGATAAAGAATATTTTTGTTTTCCCTGCACTACTCTTCTCGCAGCATCTCTTTGACAGTGGATATGTGTTGCGTAGTCTCGGAGCGGCACTGTGTTTCTGTTTGTTGAGCGGCGCAGTATATCTTTTTAACGATGTGCTAGATCGCGAACAGGATCGCCAACATCCAGAAAAGTGCCACCGACCCATCGCTGCAGGGCTCGTACCGGTATGGGTTGCTATGTTTTCGTCGCTTATTCTCGTTATTAGCGGGTTAGTTGGTGGCTTCGCACTGCATATGCAATTTGGTTGGGTGGCCTTAGTTTATGGTTTGCTCAACATCGCTTATTCTCTGTATCTGAAACACGTAGTGCTGTTAGATGTGTTTATCGTAGCTTCTGGTTTTTTGCTGCGTGCCTTGGGGGGAGGTCTGGCCATACAGGTCTATATTTCGACTTGGTTTGTGCTTTGTACTTTTATGTTGGCGCTCTTTTTGGCACTAGTCAAGCGGCGACAAGAGCTCGTTGCACTCACCACCCAGGCTGCTGATCATCGCGCCATCCTCGAAGAGTATAGCCTACCTTTTCTCGATCAAATCATAGCGGTGCTAACGGCCTCTACTCTGGTGTGTTACGCCCTATATGCAATGGGCGTTAGTGACGAGACGGGAGTCGGGGTGAGAATGCAGTGGACTATACCTTTTGTTTTATATGGTATATTGCGTTATCTCTATGTGGTGTACCACCAGGGAGGGGGGGACAATCCAACGGCGGTAGTATGGAAAGATCGTCCTCTGCAAGTCGCTGGTTTTTTGTGGTTGTTGGCATCGGCCTACGGGGTGTACAGCACGCCTTAGTGGCAGCTATGTATTCGCTCGGCCTGTGCGGTGGTAGGGCGGTATCCGGGGGGCCTTCCCCCGGTCCTTTCGTTCTCCTTCAGGCCGGTGGGCGTCTCAAGGGGAGAACAACTCTTTGATTATCGAGATTAGTTCATGTCTTTTTGGAGGTGGCCATGTTCGAATCTGTTTTGCTCTTTATCGTTATAGTCGCATTGTCTTACGGGTTATACATACGAGGTCAGGCAAAAAGATCGGCTGCAATTATCCATATGGGTGATTCAATCGACTATACCATGACTATATGGGCGGAGCGAGATACGAGTGGTGTGGATGTGGTAAATGGGCAGCAAGAGGTCGAGCTACGGAGAATTTCCGCCGAATACGCAATTTCATTAGTGTTTGCAGAGGAGGGGGAAATGAGAGAGGCTCGAATTACATATGCTCAAAGCGCTAGTAAAGACTTTCAACAGCATTTAGCTCCACTGCTAGGGCAGGTAAATATTGGAGCTATTCGTTTTGACCCCGTCCATAGAGAGGACGTATAACGGACCTCGCGTCGAAGCTATGAGTAGCTCATGAATAAAAATGTGAAATACCTTATAGCCCGCCTTCTGGAGAAGAGCGAAGAGGATGACAAGTTAGGCAAAGCGGTCGATGTCTCGCTGATGGTATTGATCTTGCTCAACGTAATAGTCGTTCTGTTGGAGACCGTGCCTTCGGTCAATGGTACCATGGATAAATATTTTTATTCATTTGAAATATTTTCTGTGGTGATTTTCAGCATTGAATACGTGCTGAGATTATGGACTTGCACTGTGCATGGGGAGTTTAAAGGCTCTGTCGGGGGAAGGATAAAATACGTCATTACGCCGATGGCGTTAATTGATCTATTAGCCGTCTTACCTTTCTATTTGCCACTGCTATTCACTCATGATCTACTCATGCTACGCCTTTTTCGCCTCTTTCGTTTATTGCGCCTGCTCAAGGCCCTGCGCTATAGTGAATCCCTGAAGGTATTCACCGATGTCTATCGCCTGAAGCGCAGCGAACTGACGGTAGTATTTATGGCTATTCTATTTCTGTTAGTAATGGCTTCGGCGCTACTTTTTCACCTAGAAAACGAAGCGCAGCCAGAAGCTTTTTCAAGTATTCCCGCCGCGATGTGGTGGGGTGTTGCTACACTGACGACCGTCGGTTATGGCGATATTACTCCCATCACACCGCTGGGCAAGTTCTTCGGAGCTATTATCGCATTGCTAGGCATTGGTCTCTTTGCGCTGCCGGCCGGTATTATAGGATCGGGGTTTGTCGTGGCGCTGCGCAGACAAGAGAGCAGTAAGTTTCACTGTCCTCATTGTAGTCAGGATATTACGCGCAGTTCGTAGTCGTGTAATTGCGCAAGCGAGGTGAGGGAATCCGCACCTGCGTCACGCGCATGCCGCTTGATGAGGAAATGGCAATTAAAAACGGACTTAGATACAAGCTGCCGCTTGTGCTAAGTCCGTTTTTTTGCGGGTAGAATATAGATCCTCTATAGGCAAAAATAAGCTTGTGAAATGAGTCTGTTCGATATGCCATGTAAAACCTCGGCGCGTGAATGCTATAGCTGATATATGCTCAGTAGTCGGGAATTGAGATATTTATCGGTTAGAATAGCACAAAGGGGTAGACTAGTTATGGGCGCTATCCTACACGAAGATAGTTCGCAAATAACTGTTTTTAGTAGAAAAATGGACTTAGATGCAAGTTTCCGCTTGTTCTAAGTCTGCTTTTCTGTTATATATGGGAAAATGTTATATAATGGAGGGGACATGGTCACTGATTTACCGAGAGAAGAGATACTTAAATTGATTCAGGATATAGAGCTAGCAAAAAAAGAGGTTGTTGAGAAACCTACTCTCAACGACCTCGATTACATGGTGGAGCTGGACGGGATCGAACCGACGACCTCAGGCTTGCAAAGCCAGAGATAGTTGTTGTTTTTTAATCTACTTATGCGAGTGTAACGTATTCTGTAACGCGGTATGGAATTGAAGGTTTGGGTGGACGTTACCCTCTATATAAAGTGCTATTTTTCGGTTGTCAATTGCAGCAATACCTCTTTACCAACCTCGCCTAAAGAAGCGCCGTCAACTTCGCGACCACTTCGTCCACTACGGCTGTGGGCACTTGGCCCATGGACTCTATGTGCCGAACCTTCCAGTCAAGACTCTTGATCTGGTCGGCCAAAACCACGCCTTGAGTTGGCAAGCCATCGGGTAAAGGCACTTCAAACGGATACCCTTTAATTTGGTTGGTAATAGGGCACAGCAGGGCCAGTCCAACTTTCTGATTATACGCGAGGGGGGAGAGGACTAGGGCGGGGCGCCGACCGGCTTGCTCATGGCCAGCTTGGGGATTGAAACTGATCCAGACGACGTCGCCCCGATCTGGTGCTATCGGACTTACCATATTTCTTTGCCTACTGAGGTGCCAGTATCTACTTCGTCATGAAGATTGTCTTTTGTGATACCTGCCAGCAAAGTATCTAAGGAATAGGTCGTTTTCTCTACAGGAGTCATGATGAGTCGACCTTCTTCTAACGAGAATTCCACTTCGGAGCCTTGCTCGATCGCCGTTTCCGCAGCAAAGGAACGGGGAATGCGCAGAGCTAAGCTATTTCCCCATTTTTGAACTTGAGCACGCATATGATACCTCCATTATGTATCTACAATGAAGATACATAATGGAGGTTGTTTTAGGCAATTAGAAAACAATATCGCCTGAATATCTACCATATTGAGACTATGCCCTCCTCGGCGAGTACTACGTACTCAACCTAGAGTGGCGTGACCTCCCGTATTTGCTCCAAGTGAGGTGAGACTACTTTCGGGCTGTAGGCTGCTCCCCCTTTCGGTACCACTTAGCTTGAGAGTTGAGCTCTATTTTTGAGGCGTATTAACATGTGTTTTTGCAAAGTCGCTGGGCGTTAAATAGCCTAACGCACTGTGAGGATGTTCCTCGTTATACTGCTGCTGCCACATCCTGATTTTACTTCTCGCCTCCTCAATGGATTCAAACCAATGCGCATTGAGGCATTCCTGCCGTAAACGGGCATTAAACGATTCGATATGTGCGTTATCTGTCGGGGTAGCC
>JBLHGI010000077.1:0-19793 GCA_047616505.1 Planctomycetota bacterium | reverse complement strand
GGCCGCCGCCAGTAGGCCCATACTGATATAGAGCCCAATAATAGCCATGCGGAACAGGGCTATGCGACGTAGGTCGAGTGGTTCGGGGACTGTATTATGTTCCCGTAGGCGGCCGTAGCGGGTCGCTGTCGAATAGGTGAGCAGTGCCACGGCGGGCATCAGGGCTAGCGGCGTGAACCAGAGCGTTAGATCGTGCATATTTTAAAGATGTAAGTAGGGGACAACCTACGCAAACGGAGGACGTGTAATGCGAGGTGATAAAATGGGTGCAGGGGGTGAGATATGAAGAGAGTAACGCTCTTTTTTTTACTCTTAGCCGGCTGCGGTTTGGCCGGTGATAGCACGCGGTCGCGCGATACAGTGCGGCGCAGCGAAGTGGGTTATCAGGAGGTAGCCGTTGGTTTGGAAGGGGCCGTTCGTATCGACAGCTTGGAGTGGCTGCCTTTTCTACCCTTTCCCGGGTCGGGAGGCATTTTTGAGGTCGAGGGGGCTTTTGCCGCCATTTTTAATAATTCGGCGGCAGATTCGGTGCAGGTGCGCTATGATCTACGTTTTTTTGACGATGAGGATTCGCTCGTCGATGCCTTTATCCCCTTCGGGCAGCCGGTATTACTGGCCGCGGGGGAGCGGCGGATTGTCCAGGGAGAATTCCTCGTGCGCACGGACGATGCGATTCAGGCTTCGCGGTTGGAGCTGTTGCGGCTGGTCGCGCGGGTGCGGCGGGTGGAATAAGCGGGCGTTGAGGGTAATTGGGGATCGTGGCCGGTGTCTACCTTACCTTGCCTTATCCTCGCTAGTCGGGGGATTATCGTCAATCTATTCAACTTATACCCAAATGAATTTCCGTCTACTCAGCTCAGACGTACCGAGGAGGAACGCGATATCTTAAAAAAAGCGGCGCGGTACTCCTCTTATATGCGTGGGGTGATGGAAGCGGGCTGCCCGCAGAAATGAATCTCGAACGACCGGCTACGCTCGGATTGCGTCTTGTAAAAACCTTAGTCAGCCAACTCGGCGGCAAGATTGAGCTGAACAAGCACAACGGAACACACTTTGAACTCCGCTTTCACAACCGCAAGAAACACTGAGAAAAGTTAGACCGACCTCCGACCGAGCTCGCTCTCAAACCCCCGCCCCATCGGTGGCCCCTCGGCTTGGCCATCGACAGCACCCACTGCTCTTTACTCGCCGCGCTCTTCCTTAACCCGTAGCCACTCGTTTTTTATTTCTTCGCTCGGCGGATAGTATTTTCCAGGCACGACCTTCTCCGCTTGAATCTTCTCTTTTATATAATTTTCAGCGCCCTCGTGCTCGACGGCCCGCTCGAGCACCGCCGCCGCCATCCAAGAGGGCACGACCAGTACGCCATCGCCATCGCCCACCATCACATCACCGGGGCGCACGAGGGCACCACCACACTGAATCTGCACGTTCTCCTCGGCCGCCCGCGTCTCTGGATTGCCGTGAAAGCTGCGCGCCTTGGCATATACGGCAAGGCCATATTGTTCGTCGATAATTACGTCCAAGTCGCGTATCGCACCGTCTATGATCACACCGTCGGCATTATTCATCGCCAGCTGGAGCAATTTCACGTCGCCGCCCACCACGTCGCGCTCGTTGCCCATAATATCGGCGACGAGCACATCGCCTGGACCACAGCGCCCCATCGCGACATATTCCGGCACATGCTCGCCCTTACCGAGTTCGCTCACTATATCGGGGCGTATCGGCAAGAAACGCAGCGTGCGCGCCCGCGCGGCAAAACGGGCTCCCGGCGTAAAACACACGAGCCCTTCGCAGACATTCACTGGCGAACCAAAATAGCGCACGGCATTATACACCGTCGCCGTCGGAATGCTTTTGAGCCCATCCAAAACTTGCTGCGCAACCTCTGTAGGTCGCATGTCAAACGACGTGTCTTGTGTCATAGCTCTGTCCCCATGTATATAGTTATGGCCAGTATAACTTGCTAGATGATAGCCGTCCACTAGGGATCCATTTGACCCAGCGACGCCCGCACTTTATCTAGTATTCTCGTAGCGCCCCACAGTAAGGTAGACACGGAGCATAGCCAGGAGAGAATCGCTTATGAAAATCTCACAAAAGGCCTTCGCCCTAATCGGCGACCGCTACCACAACGCCGATTATATCCGCACCGCCCTTGGCAAAACCCTCGTCCGCGAACTGGGCTTAAAGATAGACTTCTGTGACGAAGTCACCGGGCTCAATGCCGAAACCCTGAGCCAGTATCCCCTGCTCATCATTTTTCGCGACGGCATGCTCTGGCCCGACGGCTACGGCCTCCGTGCGCATTATCCCGGTTGCGATCCACAGGCCGACCCCATCAGCGACCCGCCGGCCCCCGACCTCAAGCCCCGCACGACCCCTTGGATCACGACGGAGCAAGGCCGCGCAGTACGCGACTTTGTCGAAGCGGGAGGAAGCGTTCTATTCTATCACAACGTGACCTATATAAGCCCAGACAACGCAGACTTTCGCCACGTCCAAGGCTCTACAACCGAGGGGCACCCGCCCGTGCGCCCCTACCGCGTCGAGATCACCAACAAAGAGCACCCTATCACCCGCGGCGTGCGCGACTTTGTCGTCACTGACGAACAGCACTTCATGATCTACGACAAAGACCCGAGCCACGTCCTCGCCGAAAGCGTCAACGACGACGGCCATACCTACAAGGAGTTAGGCGCGCGTTGCCAAGCGGCTTGGGCCTACGAATACGACAAGGGTCGCGTGTGTTATTTGGCGCCTGGCCACACGGTGCCGGCGCTGTGGAACCCAGAATACGAAAAAATGCAGCAGAACGCCGTGCGCTGGTTATTGCGACTCTAAAGACCATGTCGCATCCACTAATGGACGTAACAACGATAGACGAAGTAGCAGAAGTCTACCTAAAAAGGATAGGCCAGGTCGAGGCAATATTTGGCGCACAGACGCAGGATTCCGGCAATATTTCTTATGGTGTCCGCGTAGGTGGGACCACCTATTTCGTCAAAAGCGCAGGTCACCCCAACAGCGTCCAGTCTTATTTTGCCCACGCGGGCCGCACTGACTTATTGCGCAATGCCGTCCACCTGCGCCAGAGCGTAGAGCACGAAACGCTGCCCGCGCTCTACAATACCATCGAATCACCGCACGGCCCCCTGCTGGTATACGAGTGGGTTGCAGGCGATCTGCTGCGCGTCGAAAACAAAGACCGCAACGATCCCGCACAACCGTATGCGCGCTTTCGCCATCTGCCCACAGCGCAAATAACCAGCGCCTTAGATCGGGTGTACGAAGCACACGTGATCCTAGCCGCGTCGGGCTGGGTCGCCGTCGACTTCTATGATGGTTCGCTGATATACGATTTTGCCAGACAGCGCATACACCTGATCGACTTGGACCATTATCACCGGGGGCCTTTTACAAATGAAATGGGACGCATGTTCGGCTCGACCCGTTTTATGGCCCCGGAAGAATTTGAACGTGGTGCCCGTATCGACGAGCGCACCACACTCTTTTCTCTGGCGCGCACGGCCGCCCTCTTTCTCTCCGACGGCACCTTAAACTGCACGCCCTTTCGCGCTAGCGACTCGCTCTACCAAGTCATGCATCGGGCCTGTGAACCAGATCCTAACCAGCGCTTCGCTTCCGTAGCCAATTTCTTTAGTGCCTGGCGCCAAGCGTTAAACGCAAATTAGACCGCACTAATTAATCCCGAGATACCCCATGAAAATTACCGAGCTAAAGACATTTGTCGTCGGCAATCCCTGGAAAAACTGGATCTTTGTCAAACTCTACACAGACGAAGGTCTTACAGGCCTAGGCGAGGCCACCGGTGGTCTCGCGACCAAACCCAACCTCGGCGACGTCGAGGAATTGACGCGCTTTGTCATCGGCGAAGATCCGCGCCACCCCGATAAGATCTGGCAGAAAATGTACCGGGGCCGCTTTGCCAACCCCTCTACTGGCATGAGCGGTATCGAGCTGGCCTGCTGGGACCTGCTCGGCAAAAGCCTCGGCGTTCCCGTCTGGCAACTGCTCGGCGGCAAACACCGCGACCAGCTGCGCGTCTATGCCAACGGCTGGTATCAGGGCCCGCGCGACCCGCTATTTTTCGCCGACAGAGCGTCGGCACTCGTCGCCAGTGGTTATACCGCCCTCAAATTCGACCCCTTTGGCGGTGCTTTTCGCCAGATCGACCGTCAGAGCGAAAAACTCAGCATCGACATTGTGCGCGCCGTGCGCGAGGCCGTCGGTGACGCGGTCGATATTTGCATTGAGGGCCACGACCGCTTCTCCGTTAGCCATGCCGTGCGCATCGGCCGCGAGCTGGCACCCTACCGCCCTATGTTCTTCGAAGCCCCCGTGCATTCTAACGATATCCCCGCTACCCTAGAAGTAGCACGCGCTGTTGAGGTGCCCATAGCCACGGGCGAACGCTTCAAACGCATGGGAGACTTTGCCGAACTCTTGGCAGGCAAACGCATCGATATCGTACAACCCGAGGTGCTCGCGCTGGGCATGGCCAATATAAAAAAGGTCTGCGGCCTAGCCGAAGCAGCGGAAGCCCTCGTGGCTAGCCATCAGGCACAGAGCCCGCTCTGCACCGCGATCAATGCCCACCTGCACGCCTCGATCGCCAATTTTCTTATACACGAGAATTTTGATGATTCATTGGAAGCGTGGACCTGGGATCTACTAACGGGCGTGCCGCGCGTGCAGGACGGATATTTGCAGGTGCCCGACACCCCGGGCTGGGGCGTCGAGTTGAACGAAAGCGAAGCGGCCAAGCACCCCTATGGAGAAAAGAACTTTCTCCGCCTCTTCGAAGAAGGCTGGGAGACGCGCAAACCAACATGAAGATGCCCAACTAGGAAAAGGCCGATACCCCTGCGCGCTCCCTTAGGGTGCATCGCGCAGCAACTCGCTAATCCGCGCTAACTCATCATCGGAAAACTTCACCTCCACGGCTGCCACATGCTGTTCTACCTGCCCGGGATTCTTAGCCCCCACGAGCACACAGGAAACGGCCCGCTGGCGCAAGCACCAGGCAATCGCCATCTGCACCATGGAGATTCCCTTGTCGGCAGCCACTTCCTTTAGCTTGTCGGCCACGCCAATAAAATGCGCAAAGGTCTCACCTTGAAAGCGCGCAAACTCCGAGCGCTCATCGTCTTTAGCAAAGACGTGGTCTGCCGCATAGCGCCCCGTCAACAGCCCCTTACCCAGCGGACTGTGCGCCAAATTGCCAATGCCCTTCTCTTTGCAATAGGGCAGATCTTCGGCTTCTATATCGCGGTAAAACATGTTGTAGAGCGGCTGGTTCGAAACAAAAGGGGCAACTCTATAAGCCTGTTCCATCTGCTCGGCATTGAAATTCGACACGCCGATAAAACGCGTTTTGCCCTCTTCTTGTAAGCGCGCCATCTCAGCCATTGATTCTTCAATCGGATACGTATCCCCGTTCCACGAATGGATCTGATATAAATCGACACAATCCACAGCGAGCGACTGCAAACTGTTTTCCATCGCCTGGCGAATGCCACGGCGCGAATAGTCACCACTGACCTTGGTAGCCAAAAAACAGCGCTGCCGATAACCGCCTTTGAGCGCCCTGCCCAAAGTGGACTCGCTCGTGCGATAGGCCTGTGCCGTATCGAGCAGCGTCACGCCACGATCAATAGCGGCGTGCACCGTGGCAATAGATTGAGCCTCATCCAGCGTGCCCATACCGCCACCAATAGGCCAAGCCCCTAAGCCAATTACGGGCACCTGTGGCCCGTCGCGTCCCAATTCTCGATATAACAAGAGAGTCTCCAATTCTAGTATTTATTTAATGTGCGGATAAATGTAGCGAAGGGCCGTTCGCTGCCCAAGTTGACACAATGGGCTAAATAAGCTCAGAGGGAAAGGCGTAATAATTGATCGCGCATCCCAGCGTGAAATCGATTCATTATATTAAGAACGCGTTGTCTTAATGTCACAATCGTATATTTTTTATTGGGATCTATGAAATACAGTACAACACATTCACCGCCCCTCGCTCCATACTATCCGTATGAGCGCGGAGACTATAGGAAATGATACCAGTCAATATCATTGTGCTCAACGGATCTTCCTGCTCTGGCAAAACCACCTTGGCACGCGCACTGCAAGAAGTCTTTAGCGAACCCTATTTGCGCCTTGGCGTCGATATCGTACACGCCATGCTGCCAGATCGCTTTCGCGATTGGCACGACCCAAAAAACGAGCAGGTGGTCAAGCGCGCCCTATCGGGCATGCACCGCAGCGCCGCCACCATGGCCGATTCCGGCAACTATATCATCCTCGATACCGTTCTCGTCAATCACGCCGCCATAACCGAATGCGCAGAGGCTTTAGTCCATCACCGCGCCTTTCTCATTGGCGTTTTCTGCGACGATGCCGAACTAAAGAAACGTGCGGACGCACGCGGTGAGGGCCTAGCCGCAATTGCACAACAACAAGCCCGCCACATCCACTCCCACGGTCATTACGACCTCAAACTCAATACCACGGGCAAGGCACCGGGCATAATGGCCGAGCAGATCAAAAACATGGTGGACAGCAGAATGGCCCCTACGGCCTTCGATCAACTGAGAGCAACTTAAGCGGTGGATATCGCCACCCAAGGCATCATCGGTGCCGCCTTAGCTCAGGCCTTTGCTCCAGCAAAACACAGCCGTCGCGCCGCTTGCGTGGGCCTAATAGCGGGGCTACTGCCCGATGCCGATGCGCTGATCCACAGCGCTAGCGACCCGCTCTTACAGCTCGAGTACCACCGCCACTTTAGCCACGCGCTTATTTCTATTCCAATCGGCGCCGCACTCGTTGCGCTACTGCTGCATTTCTTTTTCCGCAGGCATCTATCTTTTAAACAACTCTATATTTTTTCTTTATACGGCTATGGTTCAGGCGGTCTGCTCGATGCTTGCACCAGCTATGGCACGCACCTACTTTGGCCCTTCTCATCCGAGCCGGTCGCCTTGAACATCATCGCCATCGTCGACCCGCTCTTCACCTTGGCGCTGGCCATACCGCTGCTCATTGGCCTGCGCCAACGCCGACCAATACGCGTGGGTATAGTGCTGGCCTTCACCTATCTGCTCTTTGGTTGGGTCCAACACCAACGCGCCGAAGTCGTCGCCTACGACCTAGCCGCAGCGCGCGAGCACCAACCAAGCCAATTGATCGTCAAACCGACCATCGGCAACCAGCTGCTCTGGCGCAGCATCTATATCGTAGGCGATAGCGTCTACGTAGATGCCGTGCGCGTCGGCAACGAACCGCGCATCTATCTCGGTCAGTCCACCAGGCTATTCGACGTGGATCGAGATTTGGCTTGGGCGGCCCCCACATCGCGCGCCCACCGCGACGCCGTGCGCTTTAGTCGCTTCGCGCGCGGATTCTTGGCGCCCACTCTAGGTATGCCCTACTTCCTAGGCGATATTCGTTATGCCATGCTGCCAACCCGCATCGAGCCGCTCTGGGGTATCCAACTCGATCCCTCCAACCCGCAGGCACCCGCCATCTACCAGACACAGCGCTCCCTAACACCCGCGCTGCGCGACTCGTTTATAACGATGTTATTGGGGCGCGATTTCTGAGATTGCGGGTAAACTCAGCCGTTTTTATAGGGATCTAAAAAATAATTTCAAGCAGGTTTTGCAGGTGCAGCGGGGAACGTATCTTTTGCCCGAGATCTCTGTCGGTCAACTGTTGTTATTGGCAGTGCCTTCTAACGCATTTTTCAACTCGGGAATTTCTTGGCACGCCCTCAGTAAAGCGAGGCTAGCCCCTTCTAGATCCCAAGCGCCAACAGCCGTCTCTACCTCTTTGAAATAGCTGCCAAGAGCTTTGCGCAAAAGGCTTTCGTGTTGGTGAAATATATCCAACGCATCGCTATCGTTTACAGCTAACATATCGTGCAGTTTATTGCTCGTATCGATAACTTCTTGCCAGTCTATTTCCTCGAGCGAATCGCCGGTATTTTCCTCTTGTGCTAACTCCTGTGGAAGCCCCTGCTCAATGCTGCCAATCGTCGTAACGAGCGCACTATCAAGCGCCAATAATAGGTCTTCCATATCATCCACGCCGTCTCGTATTGCAGTTTCGACCTCTCCTGCCGTCTCTTGAACCGCACTGGCGCCAATAGTACCGGCCATCCCCTTGAGAGTATGCGCTGCGCGCTCGGCACTCTCTCGCTCCCCCTGCGCCAAAGAAAAACGAATCGCCCCAACGGCCTCCACATCTCCACTCTCGACAAATTGGCGCAGGAGCCGGATGTATAGCTCCCTATTGCCCAATACCCGCCCCAAGCCATCTTTTACATCGAGACCGGGAATATATAGTCCCGCATTCGCATCCGCTGTTGCGGGCTCTTGCGGCGCAGCGGCGGGCTCCACTTTGTCGCTTGGCGCTGCCGACCGGGGTTCGATAAAGTTCAGCAACGACTTAAACAGAGAAGCGGGATCAATCGGTTTGGCAATATGATCGTTCATACCCGCTTCGCGCGTCTTTTGCCGATCGCTCTCCATCGCATTGGCCGTCATCGCCAAGATGGGCAAATCTGCAAAACGAGGATTTTTGCGGATCTCTATAGTAGCAGTAACACCATCCATCACCGGCATTTGCATATCCATCAGCACGGCGTCGTAGTCTTTTTCGCCCACCATGCGAACAGCCTCGCGACCATTTTCAGCAAGGTCGACTTCTAAGCCGCCTTCTTTTAACAACTCCATGGCGACTTGTTGGTTCAGTTCGTTGTCTTCGACGAGAAGCACCTTCGCTCCAGAGAGCGCATCGATATGAGCCTCCCAATCGTCTTGCGGTGTTTTTTCATTCGCAACGGTGCCCCCCAAAACGCGCACAGCAGCATCGAATAAGTGCGATTGAGTAACCGGTTTAATAAGAGCGACTTCGATCCCCGCCTGTTCGGCCGCATCCATCACTTCGGCGCGGCCATACGCCGTGACCATGATTCTCTCTGGCTGATGTTTTAATGCCAGTGTGGCTATCTGCCGTCCGGCCTCAACGCCGTCAATTCCATCGAGCATCCAGTCCAGAAAGACAATATCGTAGGGATCGTCACCACTATTCTGATCGCGCACGGCGATAACGGCCTCCTCGCCCGTGCTGACGACATCCACTCTAAACGTCATCGCCATCAGCATCGCAGACAGGATCTCGCGCGCGTGCTCGTTATCATCGACAACGAGCACGCGTCGATCTCTTAAATCGGGCGTCGGCACAAAGTCACGCTCTTGTTGCACACTCTTTTTAAGCGCGGCCGTAAACCAAAAGGTGCTGCCTTTGCCAAAGTCGCTAGAGACCCCTACCTCTCCGCCCATCAGCTCGGCTATATTTTTTGATATCGCTAACCCCAGTCCCGTACCGCCGTATTTCCGCGTCGTTGACGTATCGGCTTGCGAGAAGGATTGGAAGAGTCTGTCCTTCTGCTCTGGGGTCATGCCAATCCCAGTGTCTTCTACTTCGAAACGCACCAACAGATCGCGATCGTTTTCTGTCAAAATGCGGGTGCGCACGACAATCTCACCCGCTTCGGTAAACTTGACCGCATTGGTGGCGTAGTTGATCAGGATCTGCCCAATGCGCAGCGAGTCTCCCACTAAGTGCCCCGGCAGCTTTGTGTCGATATCGAAGATCAACTCAAGCCCTTTGGCCGAGGCCTTTTCTCCCACTAGACTGCCGACATTGTCGAGCACTTCTTCAATGCGGAAGTCCACTTCTTCGACGTCGAGCTTACCGGCTTCGATCTTTGAGAAATCGAGAATATCGTTGATAATGCCGAGTAAGTGCTGCCCCGAACCGTGAATCTTGCTGACGTAGTCCCTTTGTTTATTATTGAGGTTCGTGCGCAAAGCGAGATGCGCCATGCCAATAATTGCGTTCATCGGCGTGCGGATTTCGTGCGACATATTCGCGAGGAAATCGGCCTTTGTTTGCGCCGAAGCCTCAGCAGATTGACGCGATTGGTCTATCGAATTCGTCATCTGATTAAAGGTGCGCATAATAATAAACATCAGCACAAGACCAATAATAAGCGCGAGACTACCAACGATAGTTACCAAGTATATACTGAATTTATTTTGCGCCTGCAGTTTCGGACCAATGGTGTCCTGCACCCCCTTTATATCGAGTTTTACATTCTCGACATCGCGGGCTATTTCAGGCCCGAGGCGATCCAGCGTATTTTTGATAAGCTCGTTGCGGGCAAAAATGATGGTAGATAATTCGGCAAAGGTCTGGGTATAATCGGCAAAAGATAGAACAATGGCCGCATGCATATCTCGCCGATGTTCGTTCTCAAGTTCCGTATCGAGAATATTCAATCTATTTTGTACCGCGGTAAACTCTCGATTCACTCGATCGACGGATCGCTGATCATTATTTACCAAAAACTTGGCGACATAGAGACGTGCTAACAGCAAGTGTTTCATCGCCAAGCCGGCGTGGAATGCGGCGGCCATATCATTGCTCTCCTCTGCCGAGGTCATGATAGCCGTCAGGTTTACCTCCATATACGGACCGCGCACATCGAGTATTTTAAACACCGCATTGTTCCGTCGCTGGCGATAATCGACGACCTTATCAAAAGCCGCGACGTATTCCTTTAGGTGCTCAGTGACCAAGTCAATTTGACGCGCGCGATCTGGGTCGGAAATCTCCGTCTGCGCCTCTTCAAGAAAACCAGACATCTTGCGGTAGTAGTCGGCGTATTCTTGTAAGTCTTTGTAGCTGCCCGTGATAATGAAGTCCTTCACGTTCATGCGGACCATCAACATATTGGCCTGCAAGCGGCCCGAGAGATTGGCATCGCGCG
Source organism: Planctomycetota bacterium (assembly GCA_047616505.1). Lineage (GTDB taxonomy): Bacteria > Latescibacterota > UBA2968 > UBA8231 > UBA8231. Next base: position 8,932 of record JBLHGI010000077.1, on the reverse strand, counting down.
CCATCTCGCGATAACGAGTAAACCCCTCCGAAGCATTGTCGATGATTACGTAACTTATAGCGGAGACCGAAACGAGGAGGAGGGCTACAGCAGCAAAACCAATAATGAGTTTGCGACCAGCACTCACATTAGCCGCAGATTCGGCGATTTTATTTATTTTAAGCATAGAATTCCTTGGCGGTAAACACGTTCCGACACACGCAATTAAATGCCCCACAAAAGGAACCAGTAAGCTAATAAATAATAGCATGTGTTCCAACTATCTAAATGAATACAGCAATACGACTGCATTTCGCTCATCGTGGCCTTATTTTTATCATGGCCTATATTTTTCCATCTGGTTTTCGCCTAGGTTTTACCCCCATACAACGAGCTGGCCCCTCCCTACTGGCATGGGCGCGCCCATACCGTTAAAATCCATAGGATCCCATTTTTGCCACCTCATCAAAAGAGCCGCCTCGTCGCTGCGACACCGGTTTATTACGGTTGGGTAATTCTCGCCGTTGGCACGCTCGGCGGCATTATGACCAGCCCCGGCCAGACCTATGCCTTTTCCGCTTTCCTCGACCATTTTATTGCCGACCTCAACCTGAGCCGATCGCTCGTCAGTACCCTCTATACCGCCGGCACCCTAGCCGCCAGTTTTGTCTTGCCCTACGTCGGCCGCCAATTCGATCAGCGCGGTGCCCGCATTATGATGACACTGGTCACCTTGCTTCTCGGCTTGGCCTGTATTTACATGAGCTTTGTGCGCAACGCCCTGATGCTGACCGTTGGCTTCTTTCTGCTGCGCCAACTCGGACAAGGCAGTCTGAGCCTAGTCAGCAAAAGCGTCATCAACCTTTGGTGGGTGCGACGACGCGGGCTCGTCATGGGGATCGGTGGCATCGCCGGCGCCCTGCTCAGCGGTTTGTTCCCCTACCTCATCAACGCACTCATTCCCCTCTACGGCTGGCGCATCACCTATGTAATCCTCGGTGGAGTGCTGATTCTATTTATGCTGCCCATCGGCTGGCTACTCGTGCGCAACTGCCCCGAAGATCACGGGCTAAAACCCGACGGTGACCTTGGGGATGTGGGCGACAGCAAAACGAACCCCATCATAGAACATCATTGGACTCGCGCCCAGGCACTGCGCAACTCGGCCTTCTGGATCGTAACGGCGGGTTTGGCTTCTATGAGCATGCTCAACACCGGTCTGATCTTTCACCTCTTCAGCGTCTTCGAAGACAGCGGGCTGTCCTCCGATGCCGCCGCCTCCGTCTTCGTGCCCATCGCCGCGACCGGAGCGATTGTGCAGTTGGCGGGAGGGTTGGCGATCAGCCGCATCCCCGTGCACTATTTATTAGTCCTCTCTCTGCTCCTCGAGACGGTAATATTAGTGTGGGCACCTGCCCTCAGTTCGCTCAATATGGCCTATCTCTTTGGGTTTTTTATGGGCATGCAGGGGGGCTTAGAAATGATCGTCAGCAGCGTGATCTTTGCCAATTATTTCGGCCGCCGCCACCTAGGCAGCATCGCGGGTTTTGCCGCGACCTTATTAGTCGCCGCCTCCGCCCTCGGTCCCATGCCGATTGGCATAGCCCGCGACCTTCTCGGCAACTATAGCGCCGTGCTCAGCACATTCGCCGCCCTGCCTTTTACCCTAGCGCTAGCCTGTTTGTTTTTCTGCAAACCACCCGGCGCGCCGGAAGATAGTTGATAACGGTTCTTATTAAATCAATATAATAAATAGCCTCCTTTTCACACTGGTCAGCACCCGCCCATTAAGCTACTTTAGACACGCTATATCACTACCTATAAAAGGATCTACACATGGAAGACCTAAAAATTGGCGTTATCGGCTCGGGCGGCCGCGGCGGCCTGGCGCGCAACGCCCACAAACCCGACGAAGGCTCGCGCATCGTCGCCTGCTGCGATAGCGTAGAAGCCACCTTTGAACGCAACAAAGAATGGTACGGCTCCGATATCTACACCACCACCGACTACCGCGAACTCTTGGCACAAGACCTCGATGCCGTCTTTGTCTGCACCCCCGATTTTCTCCACCACGAACACGCTCTGGCCGCACTCGAAGCCGACTGCGCCGTCTACCTAGAAAAACCGATGGCCATCACCATCGACGGCTGCGATGCCATCTTAGCCACGGCCAAACAGCGCGGGCAGATCATCTACGTCGGCCATAATATGCGCCACTTCGCGGTGGTGCTAAAGATGAAGGAATTGATCGATTCAGGAGCCATTGGCGAGGTTAAAGCCGGCTGGTGTCGCCACTTCGTCTCCTACGGCGGTGACGCCTACTTTAAGGATTGGCACGCCGACCGCCGCACCGCCACGGGCTTGTTATTACAAAAAGGGGCGCATGATATCGACGTGCTACACTGGCTCTGCGGCGGCTATACCCAACGCGTATCTGCCATGGGATCCCTGTCGCTCTACGACCAAATCGCCGACCGTCACGATCCGTCAGAACGCGGCAATGCCGCCTTTGTCGCCGACAACTGGCCGCCGCTTTCACAAAAGGGCTTAAATCCCGTACTCGACGTCGAAGACCTGTCCATGGTCATGATGCAACTCGACAACGGCGTCTTGGCGTCGTATCAGCAGTGCCACTACACGCCGGACGCCTGGCGCAACTATACTATTATTGGTACAGAGGGCCGCATCGAGAATTTTGGCGACGGCATCGGCGCCGAGACCAGCGTCAAGCTGTGGAACAAACGCAAGGACGGCTTTGCCCCAGAGGCCAACGAAACTTTTACTATGGAACTGGTCAGCGGCGGCCACGGCGGTGGCGACCCACGCATCGTCGCCGAATTTGTGCGCTACGTGCGCGAGGGCGGCGAGATCAAAACCTCGCCCGTCGCGGCGCGCTACAGCGTCGCGGCCGGCTGCATGGCCACCGAGAGTTTGCGCAACGGCTCAACGCCCTATGACGTGCCGCCCCTTGACGCCGAGTTGCGCGCGCACTTTGATAAGCAGCAGAAAGATTGACGATTCGCCGTATATAATTGAAACAAGAATAGACCGGATTCACCCTCAAACGGAGCAGATTCATGTCCGATTATACCGTCCGCGCCAGCCACTGCGCCTACACCGCCAGCGACGAGGAAGTCTATCAGGCTCTCGTGCGCGCCACCGGGCCGCTCACCGACACGTGGGAACGCTTGGCCAAAGCAAAGCGCATCGGCATCAAAATAAACCATGACAAACCCGTAAACAGCTGGGTTAAACACGAGGGCCAGCTCCAGCAGCTCGTCAGCGAAAAAGTCGTGCGCGCTAGCTTGCGCCTGCTGCGCGAGCGCACCACCGCCGATCTCATCTGCTCCGACGTCAGCTTCTACGCCATGTATTCGGGCACCAACCCGCAGGAGACCGGCACGGCGCTACCGCTCTTAAAAGAGTTCGGCGTCGAATACGTCGATGCAACCAAACCACCCTACCGCCAGCAGCCCGTACCTGGGGGCGGCCAGATGTTTAAGCACTATATGCTGCCCGAAAGCTCGCTCGACGTCGACGAGTTTATTTCGCTCGCTAAGATGAAAAACCACGCCTTTATGGGTATCACGCTCAGCCTCAAAAACCTCTTTGGCCTAATGCCAGCCGAACCAGAATGGCATACGCGCACCTATTTTCACCACCTAGTGCGCATGCCCTATATGCTCGCCGACCTGGGCCGTATATACGACCCCGTGCTCAATATCGTCGACGGCCTCGTCGGCCAAGCCGGTCAAGAATGGGGCAACGGTCTCGACGAAGGTCCAGCGCGCACGGCCAACACCCTCATCGCCGGCAACAACACCATCGCCACCGACGCCTGCGCCGCGCACCTTATGGGCCACGATCCGCAGAGCGACTGGCTGACGCCGCCCTTTCTGCGCGACCGCAACTCGCTCTTAGTCGCGACCGAAGGCGGCTTTGGCACGGTAAACTTAAAAGAGATCGACTTCGAATCAGAAGCGACAGCACCTATCGGCGAATTCTATTCCAACCCGACCGATTCGCACGAAATAGTCGTCTCTTGGCGCCGCACCACCTGCGAGCAGGGCCTCTACTATCGCGATCACCGCGACGAGTTCGTCAGTAAATACGCCGGCGAATACATCCTCCTGCAGGAGGGCCAAGTGCGCTGGCACGACAAGGTCAGCGACCTCAAGGGCAGCCGCCGCAAACTCTCAGGCGACAAGCCCGAACAGGCCATGTGGCTCAAATACGTCGATCCAGAAGAAGCCGAGGGCGAACACTTCGAGGTCTACGAGAAGGGGCTGGCGCACATCGAAGCGGCCGGTATCCAGGCCGCTTAAACGACTATGACAGCAGAAGAATTTGAAGAGCATGTGCTACGCATGCAGTTGGACGGTTATACCGTCCTGCCCAATATCTTTACGGAAGAGGAATGCAAGGAGGCACAGACGCAGCTAGAGCAGCTCGCTGCCGACTCCGACGCCCCTGCGATGGAGTGCCTTTTTAACAAGGCGCAAATCTTCGAGCGCATCTACCAAGTGCCGGAGCTCTTGCGCTATGTGCGCTACTTCCTCGGCGAGGACGCCATTCTAAGCGGTGCCTATGGCAGCATTCGCCATCCCGACGACGGCAGCGGTGGCCTGCATTCCGACGGGGCCATCACGGGACATAATCGCCACCAGTCCATGGCCTTGGCCGATGGTGGCCAGCGCATTACCAGCCACGTGCTCGGCCTCAACGTCATATTTTGTATTAGCGATTTTACCTGCGAAAATGGCGCCACGCACGTCGTGCCGGGCAGCTACAAAATTCCCAACATCGACGTACCACAGCCGCCAGTGCACGGCCTGCGCCAAGTCGAGGCTAAGCGCGGCTCGGTGCTCGTATTCAATATCAACACCTGGCACGGCCCCTCAGCGAATACGAGCGACTCCCCGCGCTATGCGCTGCTGACGCCGTGGCGCCGCCGCTGGCTGCGCTGCGAGTACGATCTAGCCTATATAGTTAAAGAAGACGTATTAGAGAGAGCGGGAGAGGAGGGCGCGACGATCTTTGGCCTGAGCGCACGCATCCCCTATTTAGAAGGACGACAATGGGACCGCCAAACGGGAGAGCCCAAACCCGAATGGGCGCATTTGCGCCGCTGAAGAGTGCATTGGATACAAAAAAGGCCCCTATCGAAACTGGGGCCTTTTTTGTTTTTGCCTATTAGCGGTTGCGGATGCGGCGTTTGGGTTTAGTCTGGCGGCGAGGCCCACTGTCTTTCATCTCGGCGACGACCAGATCGATCCCCTTCAGATTTTGGCCGTTGAGCCCATCGATGGCGTCCTTGGCGGCGCTCTTGCTCCCCATTTCGATGGCGGCCCAGTTCTGCCGCTCGTTCAACTGCACCGACTGCACTTTGCCAAAACACTCAAAGAGCATGCGCAACTCGGCATCGGAGACATCGTTCGCTACGTTGTCCACGCGTATTTTCACGTAAATCCAATCATTAGAGGAAAAAAAAGAAAGGGGCAATGTATGGCCCATTGCCCTTTCTGCGGTAAGTATAGTTTTTTAGAGAACGACAACTCCGTCGGCAGCCGAACCCTGCTGACCCTCAACCAAAGAATGTTGGGAGCCCAAACCAACGACGATAGGAATTTACCGTCAGGCAGATAGGGTCTACAGGGTCGTATCAACTTCAAACCTTTAGGCAGGAACCTACTATTCAGGTTGGAACGACTGCCAACTATGTCTAACATTTCGCTTGAAGGCGAACATTTACAATATACAGCGATAAATTCAGGAAATCAATCGCCTTATGCCCTATATAACCAATCGCCGTAGAGCAGTCCACAGCGCACTCCTACGCACTATACAAACGCTTATAAGTCGGCAAAAGCATCGTTTATCGCAGTGAGTAAGTCCTCCGAATACACCGGCTTAGACAGCGTGCACAAGGCCCCCATCTCCACCGCTCTGCGCTCGGTTTCTTGTGAAGCGCCAGAAAGTACAATAATCTTCACAGCGGGCGTCTTCGCGCGCACACTCTCTATGACGCCAAAACCATCGAGTTCGGGCATATTCAGGTCCGTGACCACTAAGTCTGCCGGATCTTCTTCGTGGACCTCAAGCCCTTCTCTGCCATTGAGAGCAATACTAACGCGATAATCGCCCTCGCTTTCGATCGTCTGCGATAACTGCAGGGCAATAATCCCTTCGTCTTCTATAAGTAAAACGTGTTTCATCGCATCCAATAAATGACAAGTGCCCCGCAAGTAAATGAGCCGCTAAGTTAAAATAAGATGGCCCGTCGTGCAAAACTAATCCGTGTCATTTTTAATGAGCGCCAAAACCCAATACATGTTATATTCATCTTTTTATTTCAACAAAATGTGAATCAATCTCAAATGTCTACCCGCAAGGAGATCTATAACTATGATCCGATTACAATCACATTGGCTACTTGCACTCGCTCTTTATCTTGTGGTCACACCGCTCCACGCCCAGAAACCACCAACCGACCTGACCGATCTCGATATTGAAGCAATCCTATCTCTGCATATAAATCGCGACTCGTTTGAGCGCTGGAATATCGGTTATCGCTTCCTAAATGCATCATTCGACGGCTATCGAGATGGCACAGACGATCTCGACCTGCGCACAGAAGTCCTGGGACCTCCCCCACAGGGCAAGTACCCAGTGACGCCAACCGTTATCACTCAACAGGCCCATTTATTAGAGCTTTCCTACAGGGCAACGCAGGAGCTTAGCTTAGGGCTACAACTGCCCTTTATCCGCCAGTCATCGGATCATGTAAGTATCATCCCCAACTTCGAGGAATTCAACATAACCTCCTCGGGTCTGGGTGATATCTCGCTATCGACCTCTTATCTAGCTTGGCGCGCAAATAGCGGCCACCTATTGGTCGGCCTCGGCATCAATCTGCCGACTGGATCAATCGACGAACTGGGCCCTACACCGCGCGACCCACTCAACGACACGCTGCTGCCCTTTACGATGCAGTTGGGTTCGGGCACTTGGGACCTAGCGCCCGCTCTTGCCTATTCGGGACGGCACGGTAGACTGCGCTGGAGCCTGGGCACCAGCGCTACACTGCGCCTAGGTGAGAACAACCGCGGCTACACACTGGGCGACCGCTTTAGTCTTAGCGGCTCACTCAGCGGCAAAGCCAGCACGTGGGCCGAACCATTCCTGCGTCTATCTCTACAAAAGGCGGGCCGCATAGACGGTGTTGACGAAGACCTCAAGGTACCTCTCCCCAACGGCACACTTATCTTTCCCGCCCCCGTGACCAACCCCGCACTTTTTGGCGGAGAAGAAGTGGAACTGCGCCTTGGTGGCGAATTTAGCATGGGACGGGGCACCTTGAAGCATCTATCAATCAATGCCGAATATGCCCTGCCCCTCTACCAGTCGCTCAATGGCCCTCAGCCCAAAGAGGTGGGGCGCTTTGACCTCGGTTGGGGTTGGAGATTCTGATCTCCTTCTTTATGCAGACGAAGATGCTCCAATATTGGAGCACCTTCGTCTGCATCTGGCTGCTCGTGTTTTTCGGTACCCATCAAGAGGCCTTCGGCTCCCGTAAAAAAGCGGAGGAATACCAGGCAAAGACAGCGCTACTCTTCAACTTTGCCAAGCTTTCGAACTGGCCACCAGAAGCATTTGCAGACGGCGATTCCACTTTTATCTTTGCTGTCCTTGGCCCCAATCCTTTCGGCTCGTCCCTAGAGCTAATCCGCGGCAAGAACATGCACGGACGCCGGATAGAAGTACAACACTATAATAGCGTCGATGATTTTCAACCTTGCCAAGTCTTGTTCACTAGCTCCGACAGCCTAAGTCAACTGCGCCAACTACATTCTGACCTCTTTGAGAGGGGGCACGTGCTAACCGTTGGCCAAGCCGACGAATTCGCGCGCATGGGAGGCATTCTACACCTGACCTTCGAAGATGACCGTCTCGCTTTTATTGTCAATCTGGGCTCGGCTCGACAGGCTCAAATTGAAATCAGTGCCAGCCTGCTCAACCTCGCCATTGAAATAGTCGGGAATTAGTAGCATGCGCATGCGCATGCGCAGATTTCTCGATCTGCCCCTAGAGCGCAAGCTAACGCTGATCGTAGTCTCGACTACAGCGGCGGGCATGCTCTTAGCTTCGCTGGCCATTATTGCCTACCAAAGTTTCGTCTTCACTCGCTTTATGATTTCCGAGTTGGAGACAACGGCTGAAATTCTTGGCAAAAATGGCACGGCGGCCCTGCGCTTTCAGGCCAATAAAGATGCCGAGCGTATCTTGGCATCTTTGCACGCCAAATATCATATAAGCGGCGCCTGTTTCTTTTTCCCAGACAACGAAGTATTTGCCGTCTACGCGCGCGACCCCCGGCTAGTGCCACAACCCGATTTCCCCCTAGTCGAAGGCTACACGATCAGCAGCAAACACCTAACTTGGGTAAAACCCATCTACCAGGACGGCGATTTTATCGGCACCGTCTATATCGAATCAGATATCAGCGTGCTCTACGAGCAAGTCTTGCGCTCTATCTTCGTTGTTCTACTCATCACCATAGCCAGCGCCTCGCTAGCGCTCCTACTGGGATTTAAATTCCTCCACACTGTGTCCGACCCGATCAACCATTTAATCCACACGGCCAACCGCGTCTCGCGCGAACGCGACTACTCGTTGCGCGCGAGTCAGTATGCTGACGATGATCTCGGTACCTTAACGCGCGAATTTAATGAGATGCTGGAGGAGATACAGGAGCGAGATGCCGAAATGGAGCGCCGCGTCGAAGAACGCACGGAAGAACTGTCTCAGACCAACGACAGATTACAGGCCTCACTAGATCTGCTCAGAGAAGCACAAAACCAGCTAGAAGGTCAGAACGTCGAGTTGGCCCAGGAAAAAGAAAAGGCCGATCAGGCTCGAAGTGCTGCGGAAATAGCGAATCGCGCCAAAAGCA
>JBLHGI010000076.1:0-19928 GCA_047616505.1 Planctomycetota bacterium | reverse complement strand
GCGGTCCGATCAAATTGGCCATTGAAGCTGGGCAAGAGCAATCGCTGGGCATAGAGGTAGCACAAAATATTTTTGTCGAACTGCTGGACTGAGCCCTATAACCACACGTTTTAATATATTTGTAGCGGCGAGGTAATAAAACTGATTTATTGCGCTATAGCTTTTTTGCGTGGCCGTTAGATTGCACTTTGCGTTTGGAAACCCGCCGAGCTTCTAAATGCGGAATGAGCTCTTCAAAATGGTGAGCAAGCTCTTGTAAGCGCCCATTCTCACTCGTCATCTCCAACACCTGTTGTTTGGTTTCCAAGCGCAGCGCCGCCGATTGCGCAATCTGAAAAGAATTTTGCGGGGTCGTCCCCTCAAACCGCGTTCCCGACTCTTCTTGCGCTAGCTGTAAGAGTCTCGTATATCCCTGCTGCACCCGCGATAAGAGCGCCGGATCCCCCTCTCCCTCTTCATCTTCTATGTATTCTACTTCTACCATCAAATAGGCGCGTTCTCGCACTACCTGCCCCATGCGAAAGCGCTGCTGCCCCAAGGTCATGATATCGGCGCGCCCGTCAGGGTATTCGTTGAGCACCTTGTCCAATCTGACGGCACATCCCACATTGGCGTGGGCGGCGTTATCTTGGCCAAGGCAAATGCCAATGAGCAGATCTCGACCGCGCTCCTGCGCCTGCCGGACATCGACCAACATCTGCCGGTATCGCGGCTCAAAAATATGTAGCGGCAGCGCTTGGCCGGGAAAAACGACCAGCGGCAAGGGAAAGAGGGGAATCGTCTCCGTCGCATCCATAGAGTATCGTCCGTTGCACAAATAGCGATCAAGTGCTAAACTAATCGCCATGGAAGAAAATTATTTTTTAGCGGCGTCCGACGAGCATATTAGTAGGGAGAAAAATAAGGCCCGAGAACTGCGCCGTTCCCAGTGGTGGAAAAACCGGCGTGCCTCCGGCCGCTGCCACTACTGCCAACACACCTTCCCGCCAACTGAAATGACGATGGACCACGTTGTGCCGCTAAGTCGCGGTGGCCGCACAGTAAAATCCAACGTCGTACCATGCTGCAAGGAATGCAATAGCCAAAAAAAGTACCTACTGCCCATAGAGTGGACCACTTATCTCGATCGCCTTAGCGAGAGAGAGACCTAAGTATTAGGGCAATTGTTTACCAGCAGCAGAAGCCGCTTCCTTCTTAGCAGATTTCACTTCGGCCTGCACCGCACTGCGCACGGCCGATTCCAATTTTTCGTTGGCGTACTGCTCCATCTTCTCCGGTGCATCAAAAAGCACCTGTAGTACGAGAGCCACTATACTACACAGTACGAAGATTAAAAAATAGGTCTTGAGCCCGGTGACGGAGCCATGGGACCTGGATCGCTTTCTTTTGGCCATTATAGTGCCACCTACCCCCTTGAATTAGATCGCCATCCGCACGCTGCGAAGCATCTAACTCGCTTCTTAATGGTATTGCTTCAGCGGCTCAATTGCAGCCGCAACTTCTCTGGCAACATCGGCCGGTACTCGCGGGTTAAAAGGCCCACCATCGCCCCCATCTATAGCATCGCTGCCGAGCAGATGCATTGCCTCGACCACCGCAGAATAATTATACATACGCCCGTCGCGAAAACGAACTTCCTCAAAGGCAGCAATATCATCTTCAACGCGTTGGGAAGCCTCTAGGTCACCCCGGCGTTGCGCATTGTGAATCTCGTCGGAGGCGCGAGCAAACACCACATTAATGCCCGATGTATGTCCCTTAGTGCCGCGTCCAGCGGGACCAGTTGAACGATCTCCAACACCCCATATAACGAGGCCTCGCCCTTCCTCAACACCATCTAAAATAGGCGTTACGTCGTCAATATCCGTGCCAATTTTCAAGCCGACAAAATATTCCGATTCATTGAGCAGACGCACGGCCATCTCGCGCTCGGTCTTGTTGCGCAGATAGTAGAGTAAACGCGCGCCCGTCTCCCGGCCCAACCGTTCAGCCATGCTCATATAGTATTGAAAAATCCCCTCGGCATTCCCCACGCCCGACAGCGGCATCACCAAATAACAATCGGGCGGCACCGGTAAGGCCGCCTCCTTGCGAATTAGATCTTCTGCGTCCGCGATCGGATTCGGTGCAATCCCCGCCATCAGCACACCGCGCCCTGCCATCTGCTCCCCGGTAGAACCGATTAATCGAAGCTGTTCCGCATGGCCAATATGGTGAATTAGGCTGGTGCCTGCAACTCCTATTACCCGGCGCCGGTCTCCGTCCAAGTGGTTATTATCCATCAAGTAACAGATGTTCTTGGCATGGGCATCGTAATCTACTTTGCCACTGCGGAAAGGGACGACTGGGATGGATGTAACCGAGTTGAGAGCTTCGAGTAATTCGCTTGTTTCCAAGGCCATTTTAATCTCCGGGTTCTCTTAATATATACGAAAACAGATAAATGCGAATAAGAAATATTAACCTGAGCTAACTCAGCAAAGGAAAATACTCCTCAGACTAACGCTCGGGGAAAAAGGGCTGCATATCACGAGCCGGATCTCCTTCGAGCATCCACCGCGTCACAATCTGACCTGTCAGAGGTCCCATAAGCACGCCATTTTTGTAGTGCCCAGTAGCTACAAAAACACGGGGATGTCCTTCCAATGGACCAATCATTGGTCGCCCCGCTTTGGGCTTCGCCCGCAGGCCCGCACCTTGTCCTATTAACCCAGCAGCGCCCGCCAAGACGCGGGTGCGCACAGCCGATAAATAGCGCGCGGCTTCAGCCGTTGTCTCGTTCTCAAAACCAACGTCTTCCGTCGTGGCCCCTACCAGCGTACTCTGAGCTTCTGGTATGATCAAATGTCCACCATGTCTCAAGACGTGACGCGGCGCAGCTCCGGCGAAACGACCATGCTGACCACGCACGGGACGCAGCACTATTTTAGCGCCCAACTGTTCGACTAAAGGAGCGGTCCACGCGCCCGAAGCCAGCACTAAAAAATCGGCGTGACGGCGCTGGAGCGAAGTCTGTATCTCTACTCCGCCAGAATGACTGCGCTCGATCTTCTCTAGGCGTTCGCCATAATGCATCTGTGCACCACGCATCAGCGCCGCCTGCAACAAAGCCTCGCCCAATTGTACCGGCACCACGCGCTCGTCTTCAGCATAGTACAATCCCCAGCGCAACGCCGCCGATATATTGGGTTCTAATCCACGAACTTGTTCGGCGTTGAGACGTTCGACGTTCACGCCCCTTTGCGACTGATCCTGCCAATTAGCTTCAGCTTCTACTTCGTCCTCGTCATTCAGGACCAGGTCAATACCACCCAAGGGGCGCCACCCTACGTCGATGCCGGTCTCGTCGCAGAGTTCGGCAGCAAGCGGGCGATGTACGGCATGGCTATCGCGGATAAAAAGAGCGTAGGTACTAGCGCCGCCGCTAAAATGAGTAATCACACCCAGCGAAGCACGACTGGCATTGGAAGGACCATCTCCCGCATCTATGACCAACGGGCGGGCTCCGGCGCGACTCAAGTAATAGGCGATCGACCGCCCGACAATACCGGCGCCAACAACGAGGACCTCAGCCCCCGAAAAAGCCATTTAACGACCGACAATAGGCGGCAGATTTGTAACTGGACAAGCGCGAGCACCCCGCACCGAATATCCCATATCACTGAGGACACAGCCGATCTGCGCTTCTAGCTTGAGTAGATAGTCCTGTTCTTCCTTGCTGGTCGATGCGCGCCCGGGACCGACGTCAAAACCACGCACCGCCACCCCCGTCTTGAAGCCTTCGGGGAAGTTGACCCCCAGCAGCATTAGATTGATTACATCGAGTATCCGATACTGCAGCTCGCGCGCGCGATCGATATCACCAGCCAACGCCTTGTTGTATAGTTCGACAATGACCTCCGGCACGATGCCCGAAGTGGCAATCGTGCCCCCACTGGCACCCATCATGACGGATGGAAAGAGAATTTCCTCGCAGCCCACCAGCACGACATAATCCGGACGCTGGGCACGCAAACGATGCATTGTATTGAGCAGGCGCGGCAGGTCACGGCTCGAATCTTTCGTACCAAATATCCGCTCGTAGGGCAACAGCCGTTCCATGAGCTCCAACGGCAATTCCTGCGTAAACTGCGGAATATTGTAGAGCAGGATATCCAGCGGTGACTCCTCGGCAATTTCGGCAAAATATTCGAAGAGGCTCTGGTCGGAAATCTTGTAGTAATAGGGCGGCACCAGCGAAATCGCATCGACATTAATCGCAGCGTAAAATTCGGCCATCTTGAGCACGTCGCGCAAATTGGCTTCGCTGGCTCCAGCCAGTATTGGTACCCGGCCACCGTTGACGTCGGTAATGAGACGAACTACATCCTGGCGCTCCTCCCACGACAAACGCACAAACTCACCCGTACTACCATTGGGATAGAGGCCGTGAATGCCCGCTTCGATCAACCAATTGATATAGCGCTCCATCTCCGCATAGTTGATATTCCCGCTGGCATCAAAGATGACGATATTGGGGCAGAAAATCCCCTTAAATTCGCGCCTCGTACTGGGCAGCGAAGACGCCTTAGAAGCGACGGGAGTCGGCTCTGCCGAACGACTTGGAGTCCCTGCTTCACGCCGCACGAGTTCGACACCACGCTCGCGCAAGAAATCGAGAGCCGAAGGCGTGAGCTTGGCACGCGGACAAACCTCCACCTCTTTGTCTGCGCCGAGTTTGTCCTGTAAGACTTGTGCAGTAATTACCGAATCATCAATGCGAACCATGAGCCTATCCCCAGAGATACAAACAGCGCCTACTGATGCGGCAGGCGCCGCTCCACTTCTTCGTAGAGTTGTGGTATGACGTGGGCCGCAACGAGCTCGCCGTGTTTGGCCACCTCTTGCGCTCCCGCCTCTATGGCCACGCGCACGGCACCGACGTCGCCGCGCACGATGCTAGCCGTGAGAAAATAACCTACTTTGTAGCTGCCTTCATATTCGACATCAGCCGACTTGAGCATCTGATCAACAGCGCGCACCAGTGCGACTGTGCTGCGTGTCTCGATCAACCCCATAGCCCGTCGCGCACCCCCTGGCAGCAAATCGTCCACCGCGCCGGCAAAACAGGCCATCGTCGCCGCATCCGGCCGCGATACTAAAACGACCCCATCCAACTCGCCAACCTGCCCAACGACCTCCCGACCAGCCTGTACAGCAACCTGCACATCGTCCAAACTGCCAATGGCGAGTGCAGCAATACGACCGCCGCTGCCAATACTCAAGCGCTGTATATCGACCTCGGCGGCTTTTACCATAGCGTCCCCAGCGGCGACAATCGCCGCATACCCTATCGCTTCGACGACCCCTAATGCCCCCGTCCGCATCCCCTCCGCCTCTGGTGCTGGCGGCAAGAGCTGTGCCACGCCGTCGAGCGGCTGTGGCAATACGAGTGTCGCATAGACCGTCCCCACCTTTTCGGCGGCGCGACGCCCTGTCTCTATAGCCGTCTGCACCGCTGCGACATCACCGCGCACTAATACATGGCACAACGCGCCGCCAATAGAAGCCCAACCGCAGATTTCGACATCGGCTGCCTTAGCCATCGCATCGGCGCCGGCAATGAGCGGGGCCAGTCCCTGTGTTTCCAATAATCCCAGAGCACGGTTGTCCACTTCCGCGACAACACTAGCACTCCTATGCGGCATCGCAGCCTGGGCCCGCGCCTCTGGACGCGCAACCACTTCGGCGACGATCAGTTCACCGTGGCGCTGTGCCTGAGCACGACCGACTCCGATCGCCGTCTGCACCGCGGCCACATCTCCTTCTATCACTATCGTCACCCACCCGGAGCCTATGCCATGCCGTCCAATTACGCGCACATCGGCGGCCTTGAGCATGGCGTCTGTCGCACCGAGCAAAGAAGCCATGCCACGCGTTTCCAATACGCCGATCGCCTTAGACACCGCTCTTGCCTCCCATAGGTACCGCAAAGGCCTGTAAGACCTCAGGGCGCGGCTGTGGCAACACCGCGCTGCACATCAAGTGATCATAATCGGCCAAACGCATCTCCGCGCGAGCGATGGCCTCGCGCACGGCCCCCACGTCGCCCTGCACCAGCGAACACACGACTCGATTGTGCACCGTGAGCACGTTGACCACATCGACGGCGGCTGTTTTCACCATCTCGTCATCGGCATAGATATGGGCACCATAACCGCGCGTCTCGATCAAACCGAGCGCACCGCTCTTTACTTCGGCTTCTTTTTGTACGGGAAAACTGACAAAGCGGAGACAGGCGTCCTGCGGCTGCGTAACCGGTGCGGCTACCACATGTTCGACGACTTGACGCGCCGCCTCGGCACCGCTCTTGAGCGCCGCATCGACGTCGCTGATAGAACCGCTAAAAAAAACCGTGGTAAAACCCCCGATCGATTCCCAACCCAACAACTCGACATCGGCGCTTTTAACCGCGGCATCAGCAGCGACGATGATGCCAGCGATGCCTTCGACTTCGATCAAACCAATTGCGGCGGGCATCTCAATCTTCCAATCGGTGAACGACGAGTGCCGTCACCTCGTGTATGAGTTGCTCCGGATCGACCCCTTGGCCAGATTCGATGAGTTGGTCTAAGAGCGTGCGGCGATTACAACCGTGGCAGTTGGCACCTTGGTCGCCACTTTTTTTCAACTCGTAAATGGCGCAATCGCGACAGGAACTCGGCTCGACATAACCAGAGCCAAATTCCTCGTCATGACAACCACACGAGCGGTTGGGCTGCTCGCAGCGTCCGACGCCTTCGATCTTGGATACCTGCGCTTCCGCAACGAGGTTTGCAGCGGGTGCCGATGGCTCCGCCACCGATGTGCTGCTGACAGCGCCCCGACTCAGCTGTAGCCGTTTTTGCCGCAGGTAGTCCCAGCCCGTTGGCGTAACGATCGCCGCCTCGCCAACGCGCACTTCTTCCTCGGACGCGTGCCGCTGTCCTAAGAGCTCACCCGTTACAACTGCGTCTTCTATATAGAGGGTCGAAGCCATGCCCTATGTATTATCCTAGGTGAGTGGCCAACCCCGCAACGGGTCGCGGAATCACGTGTACACTGCGCAGTTCGCCGACGCGCTGTGCCGCGCTGGCACCCGCATCAACGGCCGCCTTAACGGCTGCGACATCGCCCTCGACTAATACGGCGACAAAACCGCTGCCGACGCGTTTCTGACCGACAAAACTGACATCGGCCGTCTTCAGCATCGCGTCCAAGGCTTCAACAACACACACCAGCCCCTTCGTCTCTACCATACCTAATGCTTTCATATGTCGTATCTCCTATCAACTCAAGTAGAGCGAAACCACGTCGTCGTGCGGACGCGGAATCACGTGCTGCGAGACCAATTCACCGACGCGTTCACAGGCTTCCGAACCCGCGCTGACCGAGGCTTGTACCGAACCGACATCACCGCTGACCAACACGGTAATATAGCCACCACCAATCTCCAGCACCTTGATGATATCCACATCGG
The DNA here is from genome assembly GCA_047616505.1 of Planctomycetota bacterium. Taxonomy (GTDB): domain Bacteria; phylum Latescibacterota; class UBA2968; order UBA8231; family UBA8231. Next base: position 12,430 of record JBLHGI010000076.1, on the reverse strand, counting down.
CCGCCTTGCTCATGGCATCGGCCGCTTCAATTACGCCCGTAGCTCCGCGCGTCTCGATCAAACCGAGCGCGCGCACAGCACCGCCCTCAGCCACTTCACCGCGCGTGGGTATAATCGCCTCCAACTCCTCGTGCGGACGTGGAATCACATGCACCGAGTGCACCTGCCCCACTTTGGCCGCCGCCGTCGAGCCCGCATCTACGGCCGACTTAACAGCTGCCACGTCCCCCGAACAAAATACCGTCACCAAACCCGAACCGACCTTGTCCCAGCCCAAGAGCTGGACATTAGCCGCTTTGGCCATGGCGTCACCGGCCTCGACAATACCTACGAGCCCGACCGTCTCTACCATACCGATTGCTTCCGACATCGCTTACCTCCTGATGTGTGCGAAGTCTACTCTACTTTTCTATATGTACTTTGCGTGCGTGTACCAGATCGAGTGCATTGCCCTCGTCCGTGTCCAGATGTACTTCTAACTTCTCTTTGTTGCTAATGCGGCAGATTAAACCTTCTAATGAGCCACTCTGTTCGCTATCGACAACTAAGCGCATAAGATCACCGGGGGCAACGTCATAATACGCGGCTTCAGCCGGACTCATATGCACGTGGCGCGCGGCGCGCACCACACCTTCCTTGAGTTCCATACCCCCATGCGGCCCCACTAAATAACAACCCGGAGTGCCTTGTGTATTACCGCTGAGACGCACCGGAGCATCAATGCCCAAAAAACGAGCGTCTGTAAAAGCCAGTTCGACCTGATTGTAGTCGCGCAGCGGACCCAACACGCGCACATTGGCAATCATCTGCTTGCGCGGTCCAAATACTGAGAGCGCCTCGGCGGCGGCAAAAGCGCCTTCTTGATACAAACCCTTCTGCACCGTCAGTTCGGACCCCGGTCCGAAAAGTATATCCATCGCCTCTTGGTTGAGGTGGATATGACGCGCTGAGATATTGACGACGAGGCGCGGCACGGGCGGCAAACCGGGATTAGCCGTACGCCCCAACTGCACGTCCGGCATATAATCGTAGACGGCGCGGCGCACTATTTCTTCTATGGCCTTGCGATCCAAACCCTGTAGTCCGTTTGCTGTCATGTTATTCCTGCAACTCCATATTCTTTCCCATAGCCTGCAGCGTATCAATAATACCGACGATCACCGCGTCCGTGGGCACCTCTCTCATATCGGGGGCAATACGCGACGAAGACCCCTGCACCACAATGACCAACTCCCCTTCACCCGCCTGTACGGCATCGATGCAAATCATTTCGCGCCCCGTGCGCACCAGACCATGCTCGCGCACCGACACCACTTCGACAACGAGTAGTTTCTTACCGTTGAGGCTATCGACTTTGGCGCTAGATACAATGCGTCCTCGTACTTGCCCTAATATCATTAGGTAATGCTAAAATAATCGACCAGCGCACAGCGTCGCGCACGCGTAAAAGTGCGCGGTGACGTCAGCCCCTCGCCCGTGGGACCGGCTATTGAATAGGTACCAAAACCCTCACCACCCAAACCAACACCGGCAAAGGATGGGCCATTTTTGACAAAAATCGTCGTATCGACGGCACGGGCCATCTTATGCATATTTTCGATATTGCGCGAGTGAATAATAGCCGTGTGTTTGTAGCCGTGTTCGGATATGACGGCGAGGCGAATTCCCTCATCGACGTCGCGTATCCGCACAATAGGTAGAAACGGCATCATCTGCTCTTCTTGCACAAAGACGTGGTCGGCGCTCGTCTCACCGATGAGCATGCGCAGTGACTCGCCCACCTTGAGGCCAATGCGCTCGGCCAAAACCCAGGCACAGCGGCCGACTAATTCGCGATTGGCCGCCGGTTCACCATCGGGGCCCGTAACAAAAGCCTCTTTTGCCAGTGCTTCAATCTGATTTGCATCGAGTTCGTGGGCGCTATACTGCACCATCAGGCGCTTGAGTTCGTCGGCGACACTGTCCACGACAAAGACCTGCTTTTCGCCGATGCATAGAATATTGTTATCGAAGGCGCCGCCATCGATAATATCCTTCGCCGCCTTTTTCAAATCGGCCGTCTCGTCGACGACAACCGGTGGGTTGCCCGGCCCAGCGACAATCGCCTTCTTCGGACTAGACATCGCCGCATGAGCCACACCCGGCCCCCCCGTGACCAGCAAGACGCGAATACCCGGATGCGTGAAGAGATCGTTGGCCGTATCGAGCGTTGGCTCGGCAACGGCTGTTATTAAGTTTCCAGGGCCGCCAGCCTGTACAATAGCTTCATTGAGCAAACGCACCGCGTACATCGAAACGTTTTTGCCAGCCGGATGTACATTAAAAACGACTGAGTTACCAGCTGATATAATGCAGATGGCATTGTTGACCATCGTCGGAACGGGGTGCGTCGAGGGCGTAACCGCTCCTATTACGCCATAGGGCGCCATCTCCACTACCGTAAGACCGTGATCGCCGGTCCACGACTTCGCCTCCAGATCCTCAACGCCCGGCGTGGCATCGGCGGCGACGCGGTGCTTCTGAATTTTGTCTTCGAGACGTCCCATGCCCGTCTCGTCGAGCGCGCGGCGAGAAAAATCCTCTGCATAATCGCGCGAGACGCGGCGAATAGCCTCAATCATGGCCCGTCGCTGTTCCAACGTCATAGAGACCAGTTGACTCTGGGCTTGGGTCGCAGCTTGCACGGCCGCATCAATACTGGGAAACACCCCTCCATCTCCACTCGAAATCGTCCTAGCTGCAGTACTACCCGCCACTACCCGGCCTACCACCTCTTCGACAATTTTGCGGATCTGCTCTTCACTCGCGTTTTGGGCCACGCTCTTTACCTCAGTCTGAATGCTTCGTTCGCATGTTCTGCTCTGAATTAACAAGACATAATAGCCACAGAAAAATAGTCGGGAGGCCTAGTGTCGTCAAGGCACAACTCACTTGACACTTAGCAGATGCCCACGCTACCTTGAAACGCTTGTAAATCTACGAAAACCAAGGAGCAAGACATGCGCATTATCCGCTTTTTAGATACCGCCGGCCAAGAGCACTACGGAATTGAAAGCCAGTCCAAGGATGTTCAGTTATTAGAAGGTGACCTCTATGGGTCCCTAAAACCATCCGGCACCACCGCTGAAATCGCCAAACTCTTGGCCCCCGTCGCCCCTATCAACATTTATTGCATCGGCCTCAACTACCGCGAACACGCCGCAGAGTCGGGCATGGATGCTCCCAAGATGCCGATCGTTTTCACCAAAGCCACTAGCACCCTCTGCCACCCGGGTGACCCTATTCGCTTACCGGCTTGCCAACAGGACGAAGAAGTCGACTACGAATGCGAGTTGGCCGTCGTCATCGGCCGTGCCGTACGCGATGTCTCCGTCGCAGAAGCACTCGACTGCGTGTTGGGTTATACCTGTGCCAACGACGTTTCCGCGCGCACATGGCAACTCAACGGCGGCGGCGGCCAGTGGATTCGCGGCAAGGGTTTTGACACGTTCTGCCCCTTGGGCCCCGCGCTCGTCACCGCCGACGAGATCGCCGACCCACAGGCTTTGGGCATAAAAACCGTGCTCAACGGCCAGACCATGCAGGACCACACGACGGGCGACATGATCTTCTCCGTCGCCGAGATCATCAGCTTCTTGAGCCAAGACACGACCCTCCTACCGGGCACCGTCATCCTCACCGGCACGCCGCAGGGCGTCGGTTTTGCACGCAAACCGCCCGTCTGGCTGAAGCCGGGAGACGAAGTAATAATTGAGTTAGAGGGAATTGGAAAATTGGTCAATAGCGTGGTGGCGCCCTAAATATTCAGAAAAAATATCGCCTCTTTTTCCACAAAACTATCAGGTAGCAAAGAAGGACTTAAGGCGAGCGGGATATACAAAAAGAGAGCATTGCTGTCTGAGGACCAACGGGCCAAGTTGCAATACTCTCTTTTTGTATATCTCTCTCGCCTTTCGCGCTCACTCTTCGATATGCACCTTGTCCACCTTGCCAATAATCGACGCATCCGTAGGAAAGGGCTCGCCAAAGACATTGGCCGCCTCACGCGCCACCTCAAAGATTACCGTCTCCCCTTCACCGCGCACCTCCCACGTGGTGCAAATTTCCGCCTCACCCACCGTCTGCAAATTTTCGTCTAAATCCATTACCAAATGCAGCGGCCGCCCTCTAAGAGGTTCTATACACTGCGAGAGCACCACGGTGCCCACCACTTTGCCCAGTTTCATACCTTCCCCTTCAATTTCAATCGTCGATGATGCCGACAATAACACTGCGCGCCGGCGGCGAGTCCCAGCCCGTAATCTGCGCGCCCGCCGTGCCCGATTCGGCGACGATGACCAGCGAACCAATGCCTGCCCCCACGCCGTCTAACGCCAATTGCATCGGCCCCTCGGGTTCGGGTTTGACCACCATGATTTTCTGCCCCTCTAATACGGGGTGCTTGGCACTGGCCACGACGTGACCGATCACTCGGCAGCGCTTCACAACTGCACCTGTAAATCTACCTGCGCGCCAAAGGCCTGGAGCGAATCGACAATGCCGACGATCAGCGCATCCACCGGCACGTCGCTCATTCCCGGGGCGATGCGCGCCGAAGAGCCCTGCACGACCACGACAAACTCGCCCTCGCCCGCCTGCACTGAATCAATGCAGACCATGTGCTTATCAGTGTGCTTTAATCCGTCTGGCGTCGTGGCGAGTATCTCCACCACCAACAGTGTCTTGCCCTCTAAATTGGCAGCTTTGGCCGTAGAGACCACATGCCCTTTGACCAACCCTAAGATCATGTCATCTCCTCAAAAAGATGCAAGCGCTGCAAACCCGCTTCGATCTCCGCCGCACCATAGCCATAGAATCCGGCGATCTTATCGATAACCCGGTTCATTAATATATCGGGGCAAGAGGCCCCAGAGGTAATCACCATCCGCACTGGCAATTCTGCTGGCAGCCAGTTTTCTGTATACGCAACTTCTTTGCGCTCGATATCGAACGAACGAATCTGTTTATCGGAGAGTAACTCGTCGCTATTAGCAATCAAATAACTCGGCATCTCCTCCGAGCAGATTTCCATGAGGTGCGCCGTGTTAGAGCTGTTATAACCGCCAACGATCAGCGCCAAATCGGCACCAGACTGCAGCAGGGCATGAGTGGCATTCTGGTTTTGGTTCGTCGCATAACAGAGCGTATCGTTGGTATCGGCGCAGTGGTAATCGAGTCGCTCGTCGCCATAACGACTCTTCATCGCCGCGCGCAGAATATCGGTCACCTGCTGTGTCTCGGCCGCGAGCATCGTCGTCTGATTCACCACGGCGACTCGCTCCAGATCCCGCTCGGGATCGAAGCCCTCTGACCACTTGCCCGCAAACTCTTCTTTGAACTGCTCTATACTCATCTGGCCAACGATAAAAGCAGCCACCTTTTCCGCTTCCTCACAGTTGAGCACAACCAGCGTCTTGGCGTGTTCTTTTGTGTGTGAATGGGTGGCCTGCGTCTCCTCGTGGCGATATTTACCATGTATTATAATTGTGTAGCCATCACGCCCTAATTCCTCACCACGCTTCCACACTTTAGAGACGAATGGGCACGTCGTATCGTAATTATCTCGATACGTTTCCGTGCTCGTATCAATGCCGCTGCGCTGTAGCGACTCCTCGATTTGCAAGGTCGTGCCAAAGGCCGGTATCATCACGATATCGCCATTGTCCAAGTCCTCCTCGGCAACTTGGCGCTGCCCTTGGGAGTCGTAGACAAACTCAATGCCACGATCCTGTAATTCGCTATTGACGAGCGGGTTGTGAATAATCTCACTAACGAGGTAGGTGCGCTTTTCGGGATGTTTTTCCAGCGTGGAAAAAGCCATGTGTATGGCGCGCTCAACACCAAAACAAAAGCCGAAATGACGGGGAATGAGCACCTGTAATTGACCAATCTCCAACAGGGTAGGACACAGCGAGCGCTTGCCATTTTCCAGACGAAAATCCTTGACCTGCTGAATAATGGGACCGGCATAGTGGTTGGGCACTCGATCAAACTGCGAATAAGCCATGCATATCTCCTGATACCCACCGAATTTAGGTGCTACCCCTAGCCTGTCAATAGCTTGACAGGCTGGCTGCGACCGCCAATCTTTGTGCACCTATGTCAACTGCCGTCATCTTAGTCAGCGGCGGTCTCGACTCCTGTGTCGCGGCCGCCATAGCCCACAGCACGCACGCACTGGCCTTCCTGCATTTAAACTACCGCCAGCGCACGCAGGCGCGCGAGTTGGTCGCCTTTGAGCAATTAGCCAACCACTTCGCCGCCGTCGAACGCCTAGTCGTCGACGTTAGCTATATGCACCAAATAGGCGGCTCCAGTCTGGTGGATACTGAAATACCAATTCCCACAGAAGCCCAAGAACAGGGCGTGCCCACCACCTACGTGCCCTTTCGCAATGCCAATTTACTCGGCATCGGCGTTGCTTGGGCCGAGACGCTGAACGCCGACGCAGTCTATATCGGCGCTCACCAGGAAGAAAGTGCATATCCCGACTGCCGCGCCGAGTTTGTCGAGGCCTACAACCGAATGGTCGAAGTCGGCACGCGACCAGAAAGTCACATTGAGGTATGCGCACCGCTCATCGCACTCGACAAAACAGCCATTGTGCGCCGCGGCTTGGAACTAAAAGCCCCATTGCATTTAACCTGGTCTTGTTATCAGAGCGAAGATATAGCCTGTGGGCGCTGCAGCAGTTGTCGACTACGGCGCAAGGGATTTACCCAAGCTGATGCCCAAGACCCAATACCTTATGCTTTATAAAGGAGTTTTTTCATGTTAATAGGATATGTCAGCGACGAACGCTACTTGGCACTAGCCGATGTGCTCTTTGAATTTGAAAATGAAAATGGAACGGTGGAAGCGCGCTCGCGCGCCAGCGGTGCCATCTACGCCGACATCGAAGCGGGGACTTACACCGCCACGCTACAAAAAGACGGCTTTGGCCCCAAGCGAGTGCAGTTTAATGCCAATCCAGACCGCCCCTACCAGTTTCGCCTCCTCTCGCACCAATTACTCGGCTATGCCTGGCCCAAGTGGGTGCGCGCCGGCGAAAAATCCGAATTTCGCGTGCACGCATTGGAGGCCTACCGCTTAGATCTCTGGCGCTATGGCTACGAAAAAGAGCACGTGCTTCCCCTCGGCTGGTATGATGAGCACGGCGCGCGCGCGACCATGCAGATCACGCCCGATGGCGACTATACACAAACGGGCGTGACATGGAATAAATTTGGCTACACGTGCCCACACCACAAACAGTATGTCGAAGCCCCCACGCGCTCCGGCCTCTATTATTTTCACGCCAAAGGCGAATCGGGAGACTTCTTCTCTTTCCCCTGGATCGTCGCACCCGCCGCGCCAGAAAACGATATCGCCGTCCTTGCCGCCAATATCAACTGGAATGCCTATAACAATTTCGGCGGACGCTCCAACTATATTCATCCCGACCGCTTCCCCCCGACACCGACCATCAATTCACGCCTCGAACTCAAGCGCTATACCGATCCAGAACACATCACCTACGATACGGAGGACTATGCGCCGCTTTCCTTCGATCGCCCCGAACCGATCAACCACATCCCCGAAGACGTGCATATTACCGATCCCATTACAGGGCGCGCCGCCTGCCATGTCGCACCGGCGGAATGGCGTTTTCTCGGCTGGCTTGAACGCGAGAAATTCCCCTACGACCTCTATGCCGAGACACAGTTGCACGATGGCACACTCGATCTAGATGCCTACAAAGTGCTCATAATCACCACCCACCCAGAATACTGGTCGCGCGATATGTATTTCAGCGTTAAAAAGTGGGTCCATGAGCGCGGCGGCAAACTTATCTATTTGGGGGGCAATGGCCTCAACTGCGAGGTAGAGATGGTCGACGAATACACTATGAAGGTCAAAAACGGCGATGCCCGCGATATGGCAGCCCGCGGTTTGGAAAGCCGCTTCCACATCTACAATGAGTCGGAAGCAAATTTGCTCGGTATCGTCTACACCGAAGCGGGCATCATGACGGCGGCCCCGTACGAAGTCCTCGATAGCGAACATTGGCTATTGGCGGGCACCGGCCTTAAAAATGGCGATGTCTTTGGCCGCGCCAGCCTACACGAGCGCATTCCGGGCGGGGCCTCTGGACACGAAACAGATAAGATATCGCCCTCTTCTCCGGACAATGTGCACATCATCGCACGCGGCCTCAATGCCGACGGTGGCGGTGGCGAGATCGTCTATCACGATACATCCAGCGGCGGCGAAGTCTTTTCCGTCGGCTCTATTACCTATCCCAGCTCAATTCTAGTCGACGAAACGATCTCGCGACTGACGGCCAATGCCATTCGCCGCTTTGTCCGTTGAGGAAAATAGCCAAAGCCGTCTTTTATACTTATACTATATACTTTTAACACATTTGCATGCATGCTGGGAACGGATATGTCGACAAGACCAAACACAGACCTAGATATCTTTGCCAATCCCTACCCCGGGCGCGACTACACCATTGAGATGGAATGCCCGGAGTTTACCGCCGTATGCCCCAAGACGGGGCAGCCGGACTTCGGCACAATACGCATACGCTATGTGCCCGACGAAAAATGCATCGAGCTCAAGTCGCTCAAGCTCTATCTCTGGTCTTTCCGCGACCAGGGAATTTTTCACGAAGCTGTAACTAATTCAATATTGGAAGATCTCGTAGCCGCCTGCGCGCCGCGACGCATGACCGTAGTGGGGGACTTCAACGTGCGCGGAGGGATCAGCACGGTCGTCACCGTCGATTACGCAAAAGGCGAATAAACGCAAGTCGTTTAGAGATCCGATCAATTTAAAGCATATGGAGAGTCCCATGGAAGAAACCAACGAAGCTCAGGCAGATGCGCCAGAAGATGAAAGTCAGGAATCGAATGGTCGCCAAGCTAAGACCTGGTATCCCTATATCACCAAAGTTCAATTTGAGAAATTCCTCGCCCGCTTAGAAAGCAAAGTACCGGAACAGATTGATCGTGACTATGTGCGCGCCATCATTCGCACACCGTCGATGATATATCGCTTCCTGCGCGGCATTGAAGCAATGAAACTTATAGACCGGGACCAGCACCCAACCGTATTGCTCGGCCGCGTAGTCAACAGCGAGTCCCGCGCTTTTGCACTGGCTGAAGTCCAACGAGACCTCTACAAAGACTTGTTGGAAGAGCAGGAAAAAAGCGGCGATATGAATGATGAGGAAATCGTCGAATACTTCCGCGAACGCACCGGTATGGGCCGCGATTCAGCCAACAAGATGAAGATGTTCTTCAAATACCTCCACGGCGAGGCCGACTTCAGCAAACCTCCGGCCCATGTCCAGGCGGAAGTAGAGGCCGCACCAGAAGCGGAAGCGGAAGCGGAAGCGGAAACAAAAGTTGAAGTAGCAGAAGAAGCAAAAGCTGAAGTAGCAGAAAAAACAAAAGCTGAAGTAGTAGAAAAAACAAAAGCTGAAGTAGTAGAAAAAACAAAAGCTGAAGTAGTAGAAAAAACAAAAGTAAAAGAGGAAGCGGCCCCAGTAGAAGCCAAACCTGCCCCAGCCCCGCGCCCGAGTGGGCGAGAGCGCCAGGAGCGCAGTCGCGACAACAACCAGGAACGCAACCAAGAGCGCCAAGAGCGCAACCAGGAACGCAGCCGCGACAACCGCCAACAGCGCACCCAAGAACAGCCGGCAGCACAGGCTTCGGATTCTTCGTCGGCTTCTTCGGCTTCATACCAAGAGCGCTCGCCGCGTCCGCTCACGGACCAGCAGAAAGCCTATCTGGATGCAGTGCGTTCGGTCGTCAGTATTAATATTGATGGGGACTGGGACGAAGATATGATTCGCGTCGCATTCGACCGCTTGGAGCGCTTGCTAGACCGTATCCGCCGTATGTAAGAACGACCGAATATAAAAAAGGCCGCCTGCTTTTTAAGCAGGCGGCCTTTTTTATTCTGGTATTATAAACTACTCCTCAAAACGCGTCATACTCGAAAATTTGTCTATTCGCTGACTAACGAGTTCATCCGCTGATAGCGGACGCAATTCGGCCAATACCTCTAAAATATGCCGTTTTAAGTTCGCAGCTGACTCGTCCCAATTCCGATGTGCACCGCCAAAAGGCTCCGTGATAATGCGATCGATAATGCCCTCCTCTTTGAGCTCGGCCGCCGTCAATTTGAGCGCCTCGGCCGCTTCTTCTTTGCGCTCACGGACCTTGAATAGGATAGTAGAGCAGCTCTCGGGCACAATGACGGAATAACAAGAGTGCTCCATCATCAAAATCCGATCGCCGACCGTGAGACCGATAGCACCACCGCTGAAGGCCTGCCCCGTGATCGCGACGACAATCGGCACGCCCAGATGCGACATCTCGTAGAGATTGCGCGCGATGGCTTCTGCCTGACCGCGTTCCTCGGCCTCGACACCGGGATAGGCACCCGACGTATCGACCATCGTCAAAATCGGCATGGAAAACTTGTCGGCCATCTTCATCAGACGCAACGCTTTGCGATAACCTTCCGGGTGCGGCATGCCAAAATTGCGGCGCTGGCGCTCCTCTAAATTGCGACCGCTCTGAATACCGACGACCATAATCGGTTCTCCATCCAAGCGAGCCGGCCCACCGACAACCGAAGGATCATCACCGTAAAAGCGATCACCATGTAGCTCGGTAAAGTTGCTCAACATGCGTTCGACATAATCCAACGCATAGGGCCGGTCGGGATGGCGTGAAATCTGCACCTTCTGCCAAGAACTCAGATTGCTATAGATTTTCTGGCGCTGTTCTTCTACCCGCGACTGCAGGCGCTCGACCTCCTGAGCGATATCCACACCGCCCGTATCCGCCTGATCCGACAACTCCTCGATCTTCTTCTCCAGCTCGACGATAGGTCGCTCGAAGTCCAGATGGAAATTGTTGTTCACCTACAACCCCTTTCGCTGGGCAGCATCCGCTCTAATTTCTCGTGGGTATTCGCTCTCTGATAATAATGCGCTATTCAAGACACCAATTGGCCCCAATTACTTCGCTATGCCAGTTTTTTGAGTGCCGTCTCAATCCGGTCCATAGCCGTCTCAATCAGTTCCATCGACGTCGCATAGGATAAACGTATATGTTCCCGCGTGCCAAAACCCGCCCCCGGCACACAGGCGACGCGTCCTTCTTCTAAGAGATACTCGCAGAGTCCGACCGAATCCTCGACAATGCGGCCATCGACGCTCCGACCGTACAAGGGACTCATATTGGGATAGGCGTAAAATGCCCCTTGGGGCAGCGTACAACTCACCCCCTCGATTGCATTGAGGCGCTCAACCATATAGCGCCTACGAGCATCAAAGGCAATGCGCATCTCTTCGATGGATTGTTGTGGTCCATTGAGCGCCTCGACGGCCGCCTTCTGTGAAACCGACGAAGGATGCGATATTTCTTGCATCTGCACTTTGTTCATACCGCCGATAATTTCGGCATTCGCCGCCGCATAACCAATGCGCCAACCCGTCATTGCATAGGCTTTGGACACGCCGTTAACGACAATCGTCAGTGCCTTTATATCCTCACCCAATGATGCAATTGAATGGTGCTCGGTGCCATCATAGAGCAATTTCTCGTAAATTTCATCGCTGAGCACGTAGATGCCGTGCTCTACTGCCACCTCGGCCAATGCCTGTAATTCATCACGCGTATAAACCGAACCGCTCGGGTTCGAAGGTGAGCATAAAAAGAGCATCCGCGTCTTCGACGTAATCGCTGCGCGGAATTCCTCGGCCGTTAGCTTGAGACCATTCTCCGGCTTGGTCTCGACGATGACGGGCTCTGCTCCCACTAATCTCGGCTGCTCGCTATACGTGACCCAATAGGGCGTGGGAATAACGACTTCGTCACCCGAATTGAGCAGCGCCATTACGGCTAAGAACAGTGAATGCTTAGCGCCACAGTTGACCGTCACTGTATCGATATCGTAGTCAAGGCCATTGTCTCGTTGGAATTTGGCGCATATCGCCTCCTTCAATTCGACAATACCGGAACTCGGCATGGTGTACTTGGTAAAACCACCTTCTATGGCGCGAATAGCCGCATCTTTGATATTTTGCGGCGTATCGAAGTCTGGTTCACCAGCGGAAAGAGCGACAATATCGACCCCTTCGCGCTTGAGTGAGGCTGCGCGTGCAGAAATCTGCATAGTGACCGAAGGTTGGACCCGCTGAACGTGATGCGAGAGCGCCATTTTTCTCTCCTCAGGTGGTGTATTCGGCGTTGATGCGCACGTAGTCGTAGCTCAGATCACAGGTGAAGATCTCCGCCCGTTCGCCGCCCGCAGCCAAATCGATAACGATCGGAATATCTTCTGCACTCATCGCCTCGACCAGTGCTTTGTGATCGAAGGCTAAACCGGA
>JBLHGI010000075.1:0-20176 GCA_047616505.1 Planctomycetota bacterium | reverse complement strand
GGGTGGTGGTCAAGCGCGGTCCGAAAGGTGCTTTTTATGCCGCTCGCGACGGCAGTCAGGGGCCAGTGTCCGTAGAGGAGGTCAGTGCGGCCAACAGCGTGGGGGCGGGAGATAGCTTTAACGGGCGTCTCGTATATGGACTCTGTCGCCAAGAAAACCTAAGCGATGCCGTCTTCGCGGCGGCACAACTGGCTACGCGTGTCGTTCAAAACGGGCGCGGGGCGCTCGGTGCAATTGAATTCGAAAGGGAGTGAAAAATGACCGATAAACCCAATGTGCTGGTGATTATGAGTGACCAGCAAAAAGCTACCGCTAGCCACCTCTACGGCAATACATTTTGCCAGACGCCTTCGATGCAGCGCTTGGCAGACGAGGGCGTGCTCTTTGAACATGCGATTACGCCGCATCCGCTGTGCATGCCGGCGCGCGTGTCGTTTTGGGCCTCGCAATATCCGCATTCGCACGGCGGCCGTCGCAACGAGACGCCGATGCCAGCGAGTGCTAAACACGCGTGGAAAATCTGGAAGAACGCGGGGTATACGACGGGGCTCATTGGCAAGAACCACTGCTTTGAAAGCGAGGAGGATCGCCAACTCTTTGACGTGTGGAACGCCTTTACGCACGGCGGCCGTCAGGAAGGGCCTTCCACGTGGGGAATGGATTGGTTTCGTCCGGAAGAAGGGCGGCGCAAAGTCTCCGAGTTGGTGGGTTCGATGGAGCCGCAGACGCCTAGTTTCGCTTATGCCAGTTCCGACTTGCCCTTAGAAGATCACTCGACGGGTTTGATCGCCGGGCAGACTGTGCGCTTTCTGGAGCAACATAAGGACGAGCCTTTTGCACTCTGGGTCTCGTTGCCCGACCCGCACGAGCCGTGGGTTGCGCCAAAGAAATATGCGGATATGTTTCCCGCCGACAAAATAGAATTGCCGCCTCAGCGCGAGGACGAGTTTACAGACGGGAGTGCACCGGAGCGCAACAAAGTGCTCTATAATATTCTCAACTGGCGCGAGGATTCGCTCGAAGATGTCTACGGTGTAATGGGGGCCTATTATGGCATGGTGCGCTTTTTGGACGATGGGCTTGGACAGATTATCGATGCGCTGGAAAATTTGGGGCTGCGCGAAAATACTATCGTAGTTTTCTGCTCTGATCACGGTGACTTTATGGGCGAGCACGGCATGACGTGTAAGGGCGGTGTTTTTTACGATTGTCTGACGCGTGTGCCGCTGATTGTCTCCTGGCCCGGCAAAATAGCGGCCGGTCTGCGGGACGATAGCATGGTCAATCTCATAGATGTAGTGCCGACGTTGTTGTCGTTACAGGGGTTAGATATCCCGCGTTCGATGCAGGGACAAACGCTGCCAACCGTTACGGCGGCGAGTCCGCGCGATGCGACCTTTTCCGAGTATGGCAGCGGTGGCCCTGCCTTTACTATGCAGGATCTAGAGCAGCAGCCGCGTCCGTGGGGGCGCAAGGCATTGATGCACTCGTTGCGCTGGCGCGAGGCCGAAGGGCGGCGCAAGATGGTGCGCACGCGCGACTGGAAGTACGTGCACGACTCGATGGGAGATCGCGACGAACTCTACGATTTAAAGGCCGATCCTTGGGAATTGGAAAACGTGATCGACGATGAAAGAAATAGCACCATCTTAGCTGAACTGCGCCTGCGCTTGGCCGACTGGAGTATCGATACGGAAGACAGTCCACCAGTGCCGCTGCCGGAGCACAAGCACTACGACCTAGCCTGAGGCGCGCAGATATTGGATAATCCCATTATCATGATTCTCGGCTGGCGCTCGGGTACATCCAGTCTGACAAAAAAGCTGTACGAGGAGGGTTTTCCCGTCACACCTCCTCTGGATATGCGACCGATGGAAGGGCATCAGCCGCAGGGGCATTACGAGAATCCACAGATTTATCAGATTAATGAGGCGCTGCTCCAGCATTTTCAGATGACGGTGTTCCAGCCCGGACTGTTGCCCTTTGTAGATGCCGATGTTGTCGAGCAGTGGTTGGCGGCCCATCCCGAGCCCATCATTATAAAGGACCCACGTCTGGCCTTTACCTGGCCCGTGTGGACTTCGTCTACCGCGCGCGAGTGTATCTTTGTATGGACTGATCGAGAGACGGACTCGCAGATCGCTTCAATCGTGCGCTGGTACAAGGTTGCGGAGGCAACGGCACGGCACTGCGTGCGCATGCACGATCTCTGCGCGCGTTTGGTTTGCCAGGAGTATCGTTCGCTGGTATTGGATATGCTCGAAGCGGATCGCGACGAAAAAGGCATGCAATTTATCGCGCAGTTTGTTGCGGCGCAAAATCGTGGCGATTGATTTTTATTTAGAAAGGGCGCTGTGGCTGGGAGGCTCACCGTGTTCGGGGGGATTTTCCGTAGCAGAGATGCTGTGCGCACGCTACGGCTTCCACGACTACCACTGCGATAAGCATTATTTGCCCATTGGAGTGAAGAACGGGCGCGTGCCCTTGGTTATCCTTGTTTGCGCGTCGATGGCAGCACGAGCTTAGCGGAAAATGTCCGTTGGGCAGAGCTACACCTGTCTTTAGCTCCCGTTAAAGGAGACCTGGCATGAGTGATTTTTACGAGCGCTCGATCATTGTCCACGAACAATTGCGCGGTAAAATCGGCATTTTCAACAAAATGCCCATTGAATCCCAGGACGATTTGGCTATTGCCTATACGCCGGGTGTGGCTGGTCCGTGTGAAAAAATAGCCGCTGATCCATCGCTCGCGCGTGAATTGACGATCAAACGCAATAGCGTAGCAGTGGTCAGCGATGGCTCGGCCGTATTGGGTTTGGGTAATATTGGACCGCTGGCGGCCTTGCCCGTTATGGAGGGCAAGGCACTGCTCTTTAAGGAGTTTGCCAATATCGATGCCTGGCCGATTTGTTTAGATACGCAGGATGCCGACGAAATCGTCGAGACGGTGCGGCGAATCGCACCGACCTTTGGCGGCATAAACTTAGAGGATATTTCCGCGCCGCGCTGCTTTGAAATAGAACAGCGCTTACAGGATTTGGATATCCCCGTATTTCACGACGACCAGCACGGCACGGCCATTGTGCTCTTGGCTGCTTTAATTAACTCCTGCCGTGTCCTCGGGCGAGATCCCGCCGATCTACGCGTCGTCGTCAGCGGTGCCGGTGCCGCTGGCACGGCCATTGCCCAACTGCTGCGCTGCGTCAATTTTGACCCAACGCTCTGTGTGCCCGTTAGGGATATTGTCGTTTGCGATTCGCGCGGAGCCATCCACAAAGATAGAGAAGGGCTCTCCCCCGAAAAGGAGATGCTACTCAGTTTTACCAACCGCGAACAGCATACGGGTACGGTGCACGAAGCATTGGAAGGGGCCGATGTTTTTATCGGCGTCAGCAAGGGGGGATTGCTCAATGGCGACGATGTGCGTCGTATGGCGGCGGACCCAATTATTTTGGCCATGGCCAATCCCGAGCCGGAAATCATGCCCGATCTCGCCCGGGAAGCGGGTGCGGCTATCGTCGGCACGGGGCGCAGCGATTTTAACAATCAGGTCAATAATGTTCTGGCTTTTCCCGGTATCTTTCGCGGTGCGTTGGATGCGGGTGCGAGCAATATTGATGGCGCCATGAAGTTAGCGGCGGCACACGCACTTGCAGATGCCGTTGCTGAGCCCACGCGCGAAATGATTTTGCCACCGCCCATGGATCGCAGCGTAGCACCGCTGGTCGCAGAGGCCGTGCGCAAAGCGGCATTGCTTTAGTTAATTACGGTACTGGTCCATTAAAAAGGCTTGACATAAATTGCGCTCTGCCGATACATTTAACAGGTAATGCACTTATTTCAGGAGCTTTTTTAGATGTCTTTTTCGATTCCGGCACGGCCTGTTTTAGCAGGGAATGTGGATGGGTACCCGGCGGTTGAGATGTCTGCCCTGACGATCCCCACTACGTCGACGCGATCGACTACGCACGTCTATAAGGCGGTGGGGCCAACGGTTTAAATTAAATCGATTGAATGCTTATTACCCACTGCCGCATGTTGGCAGTGGGTTTTTTCATGTCTATTGAGGAGCAAATCATGCTGATTAAAGTGCCCGCAGGGCAAGATATAGAATATGCAGGTGGGGGGAAGTTAAAGGATATCCTCGTCGAAAAAGACAAGGGGTTGCTAAAGGAATATATCGCCGCCAAAATGAATGGTGAGCGCATTGATTTCCACGCGGAATTGGCGGCAGATGCCGAGGTCGAGCTGCTCTCGTGGCAAGACCCGGAAGCGGCGTGGGTTTATCGCCATAGCTTGTCGCACGTGTTGGCACAAGCTGTATTACGACTTTTCCCAGAGGCGCAGTTGGCCATTGGCCCGGCGATAGAAGACGGATTCTATTACGATTTTGACGTCGAACAGCCCTTTACCGCTGAAGACCTGAAAAATATCGAAAAAGAGATGAAGCGCGTCATCAAACAGAACCACAAGTTTGAACGCGTCGACGTGTCGAGAGCCGAGGCCGAGGAGATGATAGCCGGTGCGCTCTACAAGAAGGAGCTTTTAGACGATCTCGAAGATGGGCAACAGCTGTCCTTTTACAAAGATGGCGAGTTCGTTGACCTGTGTCGGGGGCCGCATATGCTGGGCACGGGACAGGTGCGTTATTTCAAGTTGCTGAGCGTGGCCGGCGCCTATTGGCGCGGCGACGAGAAGCGCAAGATGCTGCAGCGAATTTACGGCACGGCCTTTGCCACGCGCGAGGCGCTCGACCATCATATGAAGATGTTGGAGGAGGCGAAAAAGCGCGACCACCGCGTGCTCGGGCGGCAGCTCAAACTATTTCATATTGACGAGGAAGTAGGACAGGGGCTGGTGCTGTGGACGCCGGCGGGGGCCGTTGTGCGCAGCGAGTTGCAAAACTTTATTTCAACTGAGTTGCGCCGCCAGGGCTATCATCAGGTCTATACACCACATATCGGCAAGCTCGACTTATATCGCAAAAGCGGACACTTCCCCTATTACCAGGAAAGTCAGTACCCGCCGATTATCGATCACGATCACTTGCAGGGGTTGGCCGATGAAGGCTGCACCTGTGGTGAACTTGCCAACCAGATACAGGTCGGCGATATCAATGGCTATTTGCTCAAGCCGATGAACTGTCCACACCATATTAAGATCTATGCCTCGCAAATGCACAGCTATAGAGACCTACCCGTGCGTTTGGCAGAGTTTGGCACGGTGTATCGCTGGGAACAATCCGGCGAGTTGGGCGGCATGACCCGCGTGCGCGGCTTTACGCAAGACGATGCGCATTTATTTTGCACGGAAGATCAGATCGCCGGGGAGTTGCTGGGTTGTTTGGAATTGGTGAAAATTATCTTTGGCACCTTGGGTATGGAAGACTATCGCGTGCGCGTGGGGTTGCGCGATCCCGACAGCGACAAATACGTCGGCGAGGCGGCCAAATGGGACCGCGCCGAAGAGGCCTGTCGCCAGGCGGCCCAGAGCCTGGGCGTAGAGTTTAGCGAAGAGGCGGGCGAAGCGGCCTTTTATGGACCGAAGATCGATTTCGTCGTCAAGGACGTAGTGGGGCGCGAGTGGCAGCTGGGCACGGTGCAGGTCGACTACAACCTGCCCGAACGCTTTGGGCTGGAATACACTGGAGCCGATGGCACCACGCAGCGTCCGGTGATGATTCACCGCGCGCCCTTTGGTTCGTTGGAGCGCTTTGTCGGTGTGTTGATAGAGCACTTCGCCGGTGCTTTTCCCGTGTGGTTGGCGCCGGTGCAGGTCGTGGTATTGCCGATAGCAGAGCGCCATGCGGACTATGCACAGGAGGTAGTCGATAAGCTGCGGGCCGCTGATATTCGCGCAGAATTAGATGCGGCGAGTGAAACGCTCAACAAACGCATCCGCCAAGCCCAGACGCAGAAGGTGCCCTATATGTTTATCGCTGGGGATCGCGAGGTCGAAGAAACTCAGGTTTCTGTGCGTTTGCGCTCGGGAGAAAATATGGAGCCGCTGAGTGCGGCGGCAGCCGTGGATATGATCCGCGAGAAAGTAGCTGAGAAAGCGTTGGTCTGAGTTGTTGTTAGTGCGGGTGAATATAATGGGCGGCACGACTCGTTCTTTAGGGAGCGGAGCGTGCCGCTTTTATATGTGCCCAATGCGCTGCGCGGACGGGAGATGGTGCGCTAATACCCGGTCCGTCATCATCGGGATTACTCGTAGTAAAATCGGCCCAGACGGGGCGCATAAAAGAGACGCGACTGGCCGCCTCTAGATCGTTTGCAAAGGCGGCTTCGTCAAAAAAATCTATGCCGCTGCGGCCTGAATATTCGCGCGTATGTAGGTTGGATATATATATATTGGCATGGGTTGAATCGCCCTTTATAGAAGTGGGGCTGTCGCGAGGGAATATTGGTTCTACACCTG
Organism: Planctomycetota bacterium; assembly: GCA_047616505.1. Classification (GTDB taxonomy): domain Bacteria; phylum Latescibacterota; class UBA2968; order UBA8231; family UBA8231. Next base: position 13,756 of record JBLHGI010000075.1, on the reverse strand, counting down.
ATAGGTGGGGTGCTGCATGGGTAAAAGATCCGAAGAATATGATATCGCGCTCATCGGGCAACTGTTGGTTTAGCTGCGCGTAGGCCGCGTCCAGCAGGTTGTCTTCGGATGCCGCTGTCGCCGTCGTTGCCGACTGAAAATTGACGGCGGCAAAGTCAAAATTTTCCGCGCGAAATAGGGCATAGACCGGGCGGCGTTCTTCGTTTGAACCCAGAAATGAACCGGGGGAAACTATTTGTACACTGCGGTCGCGCCAGGCAAAGGCATAGCGGACGCCGTCGTCGCCGGATGGCTGTGAGGGCAGGATCTTAAAAAAGTCGCTGCGGCGAAAGAGCGTGGCCAACAACTCGTCTACAGCCGCTAAGTCGCGTAGGTCTTGGATGGCGATAAAGTCGTAGGCCTGTAGGCGATCGGCTATGCCTGCGAGATCGGAGTCCAGCGATAGATTGCTGGCGTGGAAGCTCGCTACGCGGATTTCCTGGGCTGATATGGGAGTGACAATGAGCAGAAAAATGCAAAAATACTTGCGTAGGTCCATTCTTTTTTGGGCTTTCTATATATGGCATTTGAGATGGCATTTAAAAAGATAAGTTATATAGCTCAAATTTTCTGGCACTTTCGCTATTATGCGCTGAGTGCGGCGCTGGCCCTAGCATTTTGGGAAACGCCCTTTATTAAGCCTTTCCGCTTTTTTGTCGTATTAGTGCACGAGGTCAATCACGCGGCTGCTGCGCTGCTGACGGGCGGCGAAGTGGTCGAGATGCGTACGCATTGGAATGAATCGGGGCACACGCTGACGCGCGGCGGTTTTTTTCCGCTCATTAGCGCAGCTGGTTATGTCGGTTCGGCGCTGTGGGGGGCGCTGCTGATTTATACGAGTCTCTATCCGCAGGCCCAGCGCTTGTCGCTGATGGTGGTGGGGGCATCGAGCTTGGGCATGACGATGAAGTACACGCCTTTGGGTGGCATCGATTTTTTTCTCGGCATCGGCGGTGGATTTTTGCTCGTTGCTATGGCTATAAAGTCGCCGCGTGCCGCGCGCGTTGGTGCCGTGTGGATGGGCATTATGCTGTGTTTGTATAGTCTGCACGATTTCCAGACGGATTTGCTCTATGTGCCCGAGCGCACGGATGCCGGTATTTTGGCCATGTATTTAGGCATGACGGCGGAATCGGCTTATTTGTTGGCTTACCCGATCGCGCTGAGCTGGGTGCTGTTCTCGCTTTCCGTTATGTATCGTTCTATGCGAGCGCTGGTGCGCGCCGAACGCAAAAAAAGAAGCGCTTGACGTTGTTGGTGGTGCGCTGTTAATTGGAATTCATGCACAAAATACAACCCCATACTTTCGTCCCATCACCGGTAGTAGTAGTAGAAACTAACGGCAAGCGACGGGGGGGGGTCTGAACGAGTAGCTCAATACACGAGATTTTAAACCCGCCGTCGCTTTCGAGTGATGGCGGTTTTTTTTGTTCTATGCGAGAGGGGAGCCGGTCGGGATTGGCGAAAAACGAGTTATTGCAACTCGGCCCTGCGGACCTCAGACAGCAATAACTGCGTTTTTGCCAACCCCAACCGGCTCCTATGAGATGGAAATAAAGCCGAAAGAGTAAAGTAGAGGAGAATGGATATGGCGTTTGTGATGGTTGTGAGTGTAGTAGATGTAGTAGATGTAGTGGGGGTAGTATGCCCGCTACATCTACTGGTGTATAGACGACGGCCAATATGAGATTGATTTGTTTATCATGGTTCATCTAACCCACCGTCGCCTCTGAGTGACGGTGGGGTTTTTTTATGGGAGAAAAATTGTGAATAAGAAACCAGATTTTGAACGAATTGAAACGCGGTGGCAGGCGGTGTGGAAAGAGCGGGGTACGTATGATTTTAAGCCGGAGGGCAAGGAGATATTCTCCATCGATACGCCACTGCCTACGGTGTCGGGAAAACTGCATATGGGGCACGTTTATTCGTATTGTCATGCCGATTTTTTGGCGCGTTTCTGGCGTATGAATGGCCGCGCGGTCTTTTATCCGATGGGTTATGATGATAATGGTCTGCCCACCGAGCACTTGGTCGAGCGCGAGATGGGGCAGCGGTTGGCAGATCTCGGGGTCGATGAGTTTCGCCGGCAGTGTTTGCAGATTGGAGAGCGGAGCAGCGGAGAATACGAGCAACTGTGGCGTCGTTTGGGGTTGAGTGTCGATTGGTCGCTCTCGTATGGCACGATTAGTGCGCGCTCGCAAAAGTTGGCGCAGTGGTCGTTTCTCGATCTGTACGAAAAGGGGTATATCTATCGCCGCGAGGTACCGGTGCTGTGGTGCCCGCAGTGTCAGACGGCCATTGCCCAAGCTGAACTTGAAGAGCGTCAACGCGAAAGTGACTTTTGTGAATTGCTGTTTCGCGGCGAATCGGGTGGCCTACTCAAGGTGGCGACCACGCGCCCGGAGCTATTGCCGGCCTGTGCGGCGGTCTTTGTGCACCCGGACGACGAGCGCTACCAGCAGTAGATAGAGGTGCCGCTGATGCGGCGAGCGGTGCAGGTCTTGGCCGATACGGCCGTCGAGCCGAAAAAAGGCACGGGAGCTGTTATGTGCTGCACCTTTGGCTTCAACTGCGGCGCGGCGCGAGATTACGGCCGATTTAGAACGGGCTGGGTTACTAGAGCGATCGTGGGAAATAGCTCAGATTATTCGCGTCCACGATCGCTGTGATACGCCGGTCGAATATGTGCTGTCACCGCAGCTCTTTGTGTGTCTGCTCGAGAACAGAGAGCAACTGTTGCAGGCGGGCAGGGAGATAGAATGGAAACCGGCCGATATGTTTAACAAGTACCGGCAATGGCTGGAGAGCTTGAGCTGGGACTGGTGCATTTCGCGGCAGTGAACCTTTGGCGTGCCCTTTCCCTTTTGGCACTGCGATGAATGTGGGCAGATGCACGTAGCTGAAGTGGCGGAATTACCCGTCGATTCACGGGTGGCTGAAGCGCGAAATTGTCACTGTGGAGGACGTTTGCGCGCGGAGACGGACGTGATGGATACGTGGGGGACTTCGTCACTGTCGCCGCAATTGGCTACGCGCTGGGGCGAAGAAGGTAGCATGGATGGGTTGCTGCCGATGTCCATGCGGCCATTGGCCCACGAAATTATTCGCACGTGGGATTTTTATAGCATTGTGCAGGCGCAGTACCATTGGGGCCGGGTGCCGTGGAAGACCTTGGTCGTTTCGGGTTGGGGGTTGGCGCCTGCAGGTAGCGGGAAAATCAGTAAGAGCAAGGGGGGAGGTCCCGCTTCTCCGGCTGCGATGATAGAGCGCTATTCGGCAGGTGCCCTGCGCTATTGGGCAGCCAGCACAGGGTTGGGCAAGGATGCCATCATCAGCATAGAGCGCATTGCCTCAGCGCAGAAGATGCTGATGAAGCTGTGGAATATGGGGCGTTTTCCCCAGCGCTTTCTCGCCGATTATAAAGAGTCGTCGACGCTGCCGGCTCTATGAAGACGATTCGCAAGGAGCGCGCTATGCGCTTTATTGCGTATTGCGCGACGTGCTAGAGCTGCTGATGCCCTTTATCCCACATCTGGCAGAGGAGTTGTATCATGAGCTCTCTTTGGGAGGAGTGGACTCGCAGCAAAGTGCGAGCTGGCCACAGGTGCAGCTATGTCTCGTCTCGCCGCAGGCCGAAGAGCGCGGTCGTTTGTTGTGTGCCCTGCTGAGCGCCGTGCGCCGCTTTAAGAGCGAGGCGGGGCTGTCATTGGGAGCAGAGTTGGCGCGCATACAGATTGTCGACGGAGGGCAATTATTGGGGGCTGAGGTCGATATCGTCAGCTCAATGAGGGCGAGAGAAATCGAGTGGGTCAACGAGTTGGATGCGCACCTGCATCCGTTGGCGTTGGAAGAGGGGCTCGAATTGCGTGCGGCCCGTAGCGGTGGTTGAAAGTGGAGCCCCTATGGTCTAATTTAAGAGTTGCGCGATATCTATAATTATGGAAACTAAAAAACGACCGTTATACGAAAGAGATATACTGCGATGAAAATGAGCCAACTATTTAGCACGACGCAGCGCGAAGTCAGCGCCGATGCCGAAGTAGCCAGCCACCAGCTTTTGCTGCGCGCCGGTTATATTCGCCAACTCGCCAGTGGCATCTTCAGCTATTTACCCCTGGCTCTGCGCTCGCTGCGCAAAGTCGAAGACTTGATCCGCGCCGAAATGGAGGCGATCGGGGGGCAGGAGATTTCGATGCCCGTCGTGCACCCGGCAGAGATCTGGCAGCGCACGGGGCGCTACTACGAAATCGGCAGCGAAATGAGTCGTTTTAAAGACAAGAACGATCGCGATATGGTGCTGGCTATGACACATGAAGAGGTCGTTGCTGAGCTGGTAAGCCGCGAGATAAAGTCCTATCGCCAACTGCCGCAACTGGTATATCAGTTGCAGACAAAGTGGCGCGATGACCCGCGTCCGCGCTCGGGCCTGATCCGCGTGCGCGAGTTTACGATGAAGGACAGCTATAGCCTCGACGCCGACTGGCAGGGATTGGAGAAACAGTACCGAGCGCATTACCAGGCCTATTTTAATATTTTTAATCGCTGCGGTATAGATTCGATCGCGGTGGCGTCCGACACGGGCATGATGGGTGGAAAAGTCGCGCATGAATACATGTATCTGACGCCGATTGGCGAGGATACGCTGCTGCTTTGCGATGCCTGTAACTATTCGGCGAACCGTCAGATTGCTACGTTTAAGCGCGCGGAGGCCGTCGCCGAAGAGCCGTTGGAAATAGAGAAAATCGCCACGCCGGATACGGCGACGATCAAGGCGCTGGCGGAACTGCTCGAAGTACCCGCCAGCCGTACGGCCAAGGCCGTTTTTATGATGGCTACGATTGGAGACGGCGAAGAGCAGGAGGATAAGTTCGTATTGGCCGTAGTGCGCGGCGATATGGAGGTCAACGAGACGAAGTTGGCCAATGCGGTTAAGGCACGCGAGATGTGGGCGGCCAACGCAGAGGAGATCGTGGCCGTTGGCGCGGTACCCGGCTATGGTTCGCCCGTGGGCGTCAAGGGGGCGTTAGTCGTCGTAGATGAAGGGGTCGCGGAATCCGCCAATTTGATAGCGGGTGCTAACGAGGCTGGCTTTCATCTGAAAAATGTCAACTGTGGTCGCGACTACGAAGCGGATATCGTGACGGATATCGCCGCAGCACAAGAGGGCGATGGCTGTCCGCGCTGTGGAGTGGCGATGCGCACGTCAAGAGGGGTCGAGGTCGGCAATATCTTTCAATTGGGCACCAAATACACCGAGGCTATGGGGGGCAGTTTTCTCGATGCCAACGGCAAGGCCCAGCCGGTTATTATGGGATCCTATGGCATTGGTGTCGGGCGTTTGCTCGCCTGTGTCGCCGAAGAATACCACGACGATAATGGGCTGGTCTGGCCGATCTCCGTCGCCCCGTACCAAGTATTGATCACACTTCTGGCCAAGGGTGAGGGCGAAACGCAGGATGCGGCGGAGAAGCTCTATGCCGACTTAGAGGCACGGGGCATAGAGGTGCTATTGGACGATCGCAGGGAAAACCCCGGCGTAAAATTTAAAGATGCCGACTTGATTGGCATTCCAGTGCGCGTAACGGTGGGCGATCGCGGTTTAAAGAATGGTTTGGTCGAATTTAAACTGCGCCGCGATGTAGATCGCAGTGAGTTGCCGTTGGCTGAGGCGGTCGATCATATAGTAGCGGAGGTGCGCAAGCTCGAAGCCGAGTTGGCAGCGCGCGCCATCGACGTCGAGTACCAGGAGTAAATGCCATGCCTGTATTTCGCAGCGCCAAGGGAGCCGCGCCCCCATGGTGTGAGATGCACTACTTCGATATTGTGCGTTTAGCGCCGGGAGAGAACTATCAATACCACCGCGACGGCGAGAGAGAAAAGCTGATCGTCGGGGGCGGTCGTGCGCGTATGCAGGTCGCCGGTGTCGAGATGGAGATAGAACAAGGGGCCAATCTAGATATTGGACGAGCTGATGCATCCTTTGTAGTGCTGGAGGTGGCAGAGCCCGTAGTGCTCGTGCGCATGTGTGGGCAATGGGGAGACGAGTGTGGGGGCTCGGGTTTGTTTCGCGTGGAAAATACGACGGCATCTGCAGACAAGGGCGATGTTGTCGACTACGAAAAATGCACCAACTTAGACAGCCACTATCACGATTGCGACGAATTCTGGATTCTTTACGAGGGCAGGGCGACGGCCGTCTCCGAAGGCAAGGTCTATTTCGTGCAGGCGGGGGACTGTCTGGCTACGGGCATGGGATTCCACCACGATATGCCCGTGGTAGAAGAGCCGGTGCGCGCCGTTTACTTTGAGACGGCGTTGGAAGGTAAAAAACGCCGTGGACACCTATGGGATCATACGCACGGCGTGGCGGTGCCGATCGCCGCACGCGTTTAGTCATTTCTTTATGGGCGGCGACAAAGGTAGCTATGCCGTGCAACTCCTCTTCGGAGCGATCCTCCTCAGAGGCCATAATGTGAAGAGGAGTTGCCAACTCGCGAACTGGCTAGCTTGGGCCTGTGCGATGGCTGCAGAAAAAACCTGTAGCCCCTCTTCGTACTCCACGTGTCTTTGGGATACGAGCACAATACAGCGATTTTCCAAGCGATAAACGAGTGCCATAGTATCCGCCTTGCACAAAGTGGAATACTATAGAATCTATCGTCTCGCAGTCTAAAAAAATCCTCTCAGTGATTCCACTCTTCTTCTGGCACATCGGCAAAGTCTTGCGGTTCGTAGCCAATGGCTTTTTTTCCGTGTTCCATATCGTAGAGTGGCCAATTGCTGGCAGAGACGCCGAATACCACCTCATAACGCACGCCGGGGTGGGTGATGGCGCATTCAAAGACGCGGACGCAATCGCCGTGACTGAGGTGGTGCGGGTGGGTGGGTTGGTCGCGGTCGGCGCTAAAGTTTCCAATGCGCACACAGACTATTTCCATGTCGTGTTGCTGCACATAGGAATGAGCTAGGGATTCGCCAAATACCTTGCTGACGGTGTAGTGGCCGACGGGGCGTGGCACCATTTCAACCGTGCGCGTTCGCTCTTGGGGGTAGGGGCTCAGCACGCCGGCGCGGCTGGCATAGGCAATGCGTTTGACGCCGAGTTGACGCGCCGCTTCAAAGACGTGGTACGTGCCGATAAAATTGCTCTGTAGCAGTGCATCCCAATCGTCGCCGCCGGGCAGGCCGCCCAAGTGTATTATGGCATCCATGCCGTCTACGGCGCGAAGGGTGGCGTCGAAATCGTTCAAATCGGCTACGATCTGATCTGCTATATTGGGCATGGGTACGCGGTCGTGCCCGCGCACCTGATGATTTTTTTCTAAGCCACGCACGACGCATTGGCCGACGCGACCGGTGGCTCCTGTAACGAGTACGCGCATGGTCTCTCCTGTGAAACTAAGCTTTGTGTAGGACGATAAGGGGCGCTTCGGGCGGGCAGCCAAAGCGGAATGGCAACCAGTGGCCGACGCCACAGGTCGTATAGAGTTGGCTCTGTCCCTGGTTATACTGGCCCCAAATATAGCGATCGGGAAGCAGGGAGTCGAAGAGGCTGCGGCCGCCCAGTCCGAGTTGGAATCCGTGGGTGTGGCCGGCCAATACCAGGTCGATGCCGAGGGGACTGGCATAGTCGAGTGCCTGCGAGCGGTGGCTCATTAGGATGCTAAAGGCCTCTTGTGGAGCGGAGTCCATCGACTTTTCGACGGAAGTGCGCAGTCGAGTATACGATTCCTCGCTGCGCAAATAGCGCGGGTCGTCGGCTGCTGCGATATAGAGCGGGGTGCCGTTTACGTCGATCGCTTGGCCGCTGTCGACGAGCAGGGGCAGTGATGTTTGCTCGAAGAGCCCGCGCACGCGCCGCACACCGCGGATATATTCGTGATTGCCTAGGCTACAATAGGACCCGAGGCGGGTGGGCAGTGCTTCGAGCAGGCGCAATGCGTCTAAATAATCTGGCATATGGTCGCAAAGGTCGCCTGTAATAAGAGCTAGGTCTGGTTTTAGCACTTCGGCGCGCAGGAGTAGCTTTTCGAGGTCTGCTAAGTCGATATAGGGGCCGATATGGATATCGCTGATATGCAGTATGCGCAGCCCATCGAGGGGGGGCGGCAGATCGTCAAAATACAGTGGTACTGCGCGTAGGCTTGCCTCGCTATGGGAACGGGCGAGACCATAGGTCACCCCGCCGGCGCCTGCCACGGGCACGGCTGCTAGGGCGCGGCCTATGAATGCGCGGCGCGCAGGCTCCGAAGGCGGGTTGATGAAGGACCATGCTTTGTGCACCAGGAGTGCTGGAGCAGATACTACGAGGGCGATAAGTAGGCTGCCGAGATAGAGGAATAGCACGGCTAAGAGGCCCCAGCCAACGGCTAGCAAGTCATTTAGTCTGTACTCGCGGCTAATGAGCCACAGAGCGCTGCCGAGGACGGCGAGGGGAAACTGCCCGTAGAGTAGGCGCCGCAGCCAGCGTTGTTGCCACCAGCTTGGCTGTAACCAGCGCAATAGAGCTAGGTCGAGTAGGAAGACGATGACGTATAGCGCCATAAAGCTAAAGGCAAAACGCATAGGGATGACGAGTTGGGATCGGGTTAATGAGGTCTTAGAAGAGGCGTTGGCTAAGGGCGCGACGCCATAGGTAAAGTATACACAAAATGGCGGCCAATAAAAGGGCGATGCCGTGCATCTGATAGAGTGGGGCCTGCAGAGAAACTAGGATATGGGTTTGTTTAATAATGACCGTGACAAAAGCGGCTAGCAGGTAGGCCATTAGGTGCGTGCGCAAAAAATAAAAGCACAGGGCAATAATAGCAGAGGCCGATGCGATATTGGAAACGAGAGCAAAGGTGAATTCGACGGCATCGTGCCCGCGCGCACCAGCCGCTATAATACAAAAAGCGAAGACGAGCAGGAGGACACTGCGCGTGTTCGCGGCCAGATAACGGCTATAATAAACTAGGGTGGCTAGGGCGAGTGGTACGAGGAATGCTACGAGCAATCCCTGTGTTAGGCCAGAGAGAAAGGGTAGGTGGGAATCGAGGCCACCTGGGAGCACAAAAGCGGGATTGGGATCGTCTGTAATAAACGCGCTACGCGCCAACCCCATCAGATGACCTAGGGACAGACTGGCCGCTGTAAAGAGCAGGGCGCGCAACAATGCATCGGCAAAAGCGTCTTTGGTCGTCGCTGTGCGTAGGTAGATACGCCAATCTGGAAATGCACCTGTTATCAGGCCGTGCGCAGCAAAGGCGAAGAGCACTATGCCGAGCAGGCCAAAGCCGGCCATAAGTGTCTGTGTTATGGCAAAGACGCTCAGAGAGAGCCGCGTATCATAATTGATGACCATCGTACTCATATTGTTGCCGTAGGCAAGAGCCGAGAGTAGTATCGCGGCGGCGGCCCATGGATAGGCGCCACGCCAGTCAATGGCATCGCGGCGCACAAAGCGCACCAACAGCCAGAGTGCGTGCAGGGTTAGGGCAAAGACTAAGCTGACGAGCAAGCCGCTACAGGCCGTTTTGAAGTAAGAGTCTTCGCTGCGTTGCCGGGTCCAGGCCTCGGGCACTTTCAGGTGTCGGTAAAAACCGCTGACCTCGTCGCCGCTCAGGTCAATACTTATCCGGTAGTAGAGTTCGTCGCGGTTGCGCGGATCGCCGTCGCGAGCTTGGTATATGAAATGGTGGTCCATGCGCGCAGGGCGTTCGGTAGAGGATGCCTCGACGACGTCAAAGTTTAATGGATCGATATCGCAGGCGCGTAGTGCCTCGTCGGCAAGGATGCGCGCGGCCTCTTCGCTGAGTTTGGCGCCAGCATTTTCCTCTGACAGTACGTGGCGCTGTGAGTAAATAGAGCCGTCCTGCGGGTCGACTGCGATTAGGTATTCTTCTTTTTCACCATAGCGAAAAAAACGCACGCCCCACAGGCTGGCTAAGAGGTTTTGGCGGTAGAGGCGATTGACATACTCGAGCCCGTCGCGTTGCAGGCTGTAGCGGATCGCTTCGTGGTTGGGCTGTTGTTTTTGTACTACAGCTATTTGATAGGTCGATGGATCGGCTCCTTGGGCGCGCAAATGATCTTCGGCTCGGGCCTGTGCCTGTGCCGCTGTGATGCGATATTCGACAAAGTCGAAAGGACGCTCCCAATCCACGAAAAAAACGAGTAAAGAGACGACGCAGAGCAAGGTGGTGATCGCGCGTTGTGTTCGGGACCAAGCCGGGGCGGCAAAATCGAAGGAGGCTTCCGCCGGCACTGCTGCGATGATCGTTTCCTTTTCAAGCGGCGATGGTTGCCCCCGTAGGCTTTGGGGTTTCTCGCTACCATTGAGCAGGGGCTGCGGGTCGGAGAAGCGGCGGTGGCGTGCGTAGAGGACGATGGCTGCAGCGAGGGGGAGTAGGACCAATCCGGCCGAGATGGCGGCAGAAGTGACGAAATAGCTATTGCTGGAGCGCAGCAAGATAAGCGCAGTGTAGAGCGCGTCTACGGTGTAGTGCCATACCAGAGGGGCCAGCAGGCCCCAGCGCAAAAAGATGAAGCCTATGAGAATGCCGGCAATGCCGACTTCTAAACCGCGAATGTAGAAGGGTTGCTGAGGATAACCGGCGTGGGCAAATCCCCATATTAGAGCGGAAACGACAACGGCTGCACTCGGCGATTTTAGATAGCGCTGTAGGAAGGGGATAGAAAAGGCACGCGACATAAACTCTTCGGAAACGGCGGGCATAAAACCTATTAAGAGCACGACGATCCAGGGGATGTAGGTGTTGACCATTTCGCTGTAGGGGATTTGCGCCGGACTCCAGGCACCAAAGTGTTCGGCGACGATATAAAAGAGCGTTTGGTAGGCAAAGAAGAAGGCCGTCATGGCCAGACCGAGTATGCTGCCGAGCAAAAAGCGTTTGCTGCGCAAGCCCGCGGCCAAGAACTGGGTACTGATGCTTATTTGTCCTGGATAGTGGCGGCGGTAGAGTGGTTCGGCGGCGGCTGTTAACAGAAAGATAAAGAGCCCTTGGCCTAGCGCTGTGACGAGGGCGGCAAACAGCTGGCCAGCAAGAAAAGATGTATAGGTATTGGTCGTGTCGTATCCATGGACGGAGAGGGGCAGATTGTTGAGCTCAGAGAGCAGGGTCAAGAGCGAAGCTATGGCGGCAAAGGTGAGGGCGGTCTTCCAGCGGATATCGCGGGTGCGCACGCCAGAAAAGAACGCCACGACCATGGCCAGTAAGGTCAGCATGAGCAAGAAAGAGGCGACCATGCCGGTGGCTTGGTTGCGCGAGCGCAAGGTGTCAAAGTCGCGTTGCCAGGCTTCGGGGACGTGGAGAAATTCGTCAAAACCGCCGACCTGGTCACCCTGTACAAACACGCGCAGACGATAGCTCGACTCGGCGGGAGAGAACCCTTTCAGCTTCCAAGTGAAGTCGTAGTCGGTGCGCGCTTCGCGTTTGCTGCTCTGGGCTCCGACGAATTCCAGCGCTACCCGTTCGCGCTGCATGGTGCCTATGAGGAAATCTTCGGCCAGCAGGCGGGCTTCTGATTCTGCCAAGTCTGCGCCCGGGCGCGCCTCTTCAATGTGGCGGTGGAAGCCTGCTAAGTCACCGCTGGTTGTCATGGCAACGCGGTATTCTTCTTGTTGGCGTTCGCGCACCCAACGATGGTTCCAACGCCAGAGGCGGACGGGATTGCCTATGGCCCGTGTCGCTCCTTCGAGGCCGAGTTCGCGCTCGAGAAAGGTTTTGGCGCGATCGTCGTGAGCGAAGATGGCGCTATGGCGGTAGTCGGAGACGTCGAACCCGCGTGCTCTGAGAAAGGATTCTGCGCTTGTGCGCGCCTCTTCGCGGGTGACGTGGAAATCGATACTGGCCTCGGGAAAGGCGCGGTAGAAGTAGTGGACGCCGACTATTAGACTCAGGGTCGCTACGGCGATACAGGCGACGATAAATACAATATCTTTTTTTTCTAGCCGCGTTTCCATAGATCTCTGTCGGTTAAAGGTGCGGGGAAAGGCAGCTTTTTATATAATAAGGTCGTGGTGGAATTACAAGCTATTCCGCAACGAGCGCTAGGTATTCCCGGGCCGTTTGGTCGCGGGTAAAGATGGATGTAGAGTGATTTGGGAAATCTCGATATGAGTGCGGATATAGACGACGAATCGGACGAGCAAGAAGATCTCTTGCACGATATAGAAACGCTAGAGCAGAGCGGCGAGAGCCGAGTTGAAACCGCGTTTGCCGATCTGGGAGGCTTAGGGGGAGCCGACGGCGAGTCATTGCGCGTGGCTGCCGATGGGCTAGTAGCTCGGTTGCGGCGTTTCGATTCTGACACTACCCGTGCTGATATCGAGAAATTGCTGAGTCGCCACAATATTTCCTTTGGCGTCGATTGGGAGATAATCGAACAGGCAATTGAGCTGGCGCAGCGCGGCCAAATACAGCATGGCCTGGTGATTGCGCAGGGGGTTCCTGCCCGTATCATCGATGCTGCTCGGGTGGTCTTTCACCCAGGGTTAGAGGAGGCCGAAGAGGATTTTTCCGATCTGCGCCAGCAGCTGCAGGAGCCCTTGCTCGAACTCGCTGCCTGGGGAGGCGTTGCAGTCGTGGCGGTAGACCCCGGCACGGTGCTGGCCGAATGGCAGCCTGCCCGGGTGGAAATAGGCCGCACCGTGCGCGGCGAGGCCGTGCATCCACCGGCACAGATGACCACTGGGCTGCGGCTAGGCAATGGCGTGTCTATGAGTGAAGATGGCCATCGCTGTCAGAGCACGATCTACGGTTATGCTGGTTTAGTAGAAGGGCGTCTACACGTAGTGCCGCCCCTGTGGATTGCGCCGGGTGCAGCGGAGGTATACTTCGTGTATCTGCCGTCGCAGATAACACCGGAACCGCCGCAAGTGAAGGATATACTCGCGCTCTTACGAGATGCTGGTATAACACAAGGCATTGATGCAAAGGCTCTGAGCGTGTTATGCGCTCGTTTGGCGGAGAACACCGCTGAGCCTTTTACGCAAGAATTGGTGCGTATTAGAGTATCCGATGCGGGTGGCTTGGCAGATATTCGTTATCCCTTTGACCTGCGAACTTTGTCGACATGGGAACAAGTACAGGCGCTGATGCGCCAGGGCAGCGTCGAGTTGATGCAGGCCGCGCTGGAGTTGACGCTGCGTGACCGCGGTCTGCGTTTCCCCCTTTTGGGGCGTGGCGAAGTGGTGGCCGAGAAAAAGGCAGGTGCTGGCAAAGAAGAGAGCGAAGACGAGGGCGAGGATCTGGGAATTTCATTAGAAGTGGGAGAATTCGTCGAGTTAAGCTCCGATGGTTTGACCGCTGTGACCGACCTTAGCGGCTACGCGTGTCTGCGCGGCGAGCGAATCGAGTTGATACCACCGGTTTGGGTTACCCCCGATGCGAGCGCGGCCTACTTTCTGAATTTGCCGCAGGGCTCCGAGCCGCACTTTCCCCAAAGTGACGAAATGAGGGAAGTTCTCGATCTGTTAGGTGTAGTATATGGCTATCGCGAGATCGTATGGCTTGACGCGCTGCGCGCGTTGGAGACCGGCCGGGAATTATCCCTTTTGATCTCGGTGGCGCGGGGGACGGCGCATGGAGAGAGCCGCGACGCTAATTTTGAGTGGGAGATCGACGTTGAAGGCAACCGAGCCGGCAAGATCCTCGAAGATGGTTCGATCGATTTTCGTGCTCGCAGCCGCGCACCGGCCGTGCGAGAGGGTGAC
>JBLHGI010000074.1:0-20260 GCA_047616505.1 Planctomycetota bacterium | reverse complement strand
ATCCCCGACCCCGGCGAGTTGGATGGACAGACGCTGCTAATCATTGGACTGGGGGGCATCGGACTCGAAACCGCGAAGCGCGCCGCAGCGTTCGGCATGCACATCGTCGCCACTCGACAGCACGTGGATCGCCCGCTGCCGGATTATGTCGATGAACTGCACCCCATCGAAGCACTAGACGAGCTGCTGCCCCGCGCCGATTGGGTCAACGTCAGCGTGCCCTATACCGCCAACACGGTCAACCTTATTGGGGATCGCGAATTCGGTCTGATGCGCCAAGGTGTCCACATCCTATGTCTGGCACGCGGCGGCATCATCAACACCGATGCCCTGATGCGCGCCCTCGACAGCGGCAAAGTCGCGGGCGCAGGCCTGGACGTAACAGACCCCGAACCCCTACCCGACGACCATCCGCTGTGGGACTATGCAAATGTGATCATCACACCGCATGCGTCCGGACAGTCCGAAGCCGCGCACCGACGGCTGGGAGAACTAGTGGTCGACAACGCGCAGCGGTTTCTGCAACACCTTGAGCTGCGCAACGTAGTCGACCTTGAGCTACGCTACTGAGACGGGTGCACTCCATACAGTACATTAAAAAGGTTGAACACAGTGTCTAAAATAAGAATAGCCGAGCGCATGAGTCCCCGGCCCACCAGCGAAGAGCTAGCTCATTTTCAGCAGATGGGCATTGATGCAGCCACGATATGGACGACGATTGAAGACGCTCATTACGACTATTTACTCGAGACGCGCCAGCGCTTAGAAGCACATGGAATCGAGCTGTGGAATATCGGCATCCTCGACCTGCACTGCGATCCGACCATGGTATTGGGATTGCCCGGTTTCGCGGAGAAAATAAACCAGTATAGCAGCTATCTTAGGGATTTGGGGCGAGCCGGCATTGGCTATACGACCTACGCGCATATGGCCAATATTAAGATGCTGCCCTACTACCAGACGGCCATTAGCCAGACCCGTGGTATTCCGACCCGCGAGTTCGATATGGAAAAGGCCAAAGAGCTACCGCCCTCTCACGAACGCGAGTATGGAGAAGAAGAAATTTGGCAGACTTTTGCCGATTTTATCCGCGCAGTTATGCCCGTAGCCGAAGAAGCCGGGGTGCGCATTGGCCTACATCCGGACGATCCGCCGGTGCCCAGTCTGGGAGGTGTGGGGCGTATCGTGCGCACATTCGAGGGCTACCAGCGCGCTCTAGAGTTAGCAGATAGCCCTAATTTTGGCCTGTGTTTCTGCGTCGGCAGTTGGGCCGAAGGCGGCGCGGCACTGGGCAAGGATGTCTATGAGATGATCGACTTCTTTGGCGAGCAGAACAAATTGTTTAAAATTCATTTTCGCAACGTCGACCAACCGCTGCCCACGTTTCGCGAGACGCTAATCGACGACGGCTATATCGACATGTTTCGCGTTATGGAGGCACTGCACCGCGTAAATTTTGACGGGGTTTTGCTGCCCGACCACGTGCCGGGCGATGGTAGGCACGCAGCCTATACCATCGGCTATATGCGGGCAGTGCGGAAAAAGGTTTGTGGAGAATAAGTTTGCAGCGAAGGAAAATCGTCTGGAAAAGTTAGAGGGACGAGCTAAGCAAGATAAAACAGAATAATATTATATCGGTACATTACTTCACCAGCGTCATTTTCCCAATCTGCGCCGCCTGTCCTACCTGCACGCGATAGAAATAGAGCCCTGACCCAACCGACTTGCCCATGGCGTCGCGACCATCCCAAACCACGCGATGGTAACCCGGTTTGACCACCTCTTGCACCAGCAGTTTTACGCGCTGGCCCAAGGCGTTAAAAATCTCGACCGAAGTCGGCACGGAACGACCCGGAGAGGCCGGCACCGCAAAGGGAATGGTCGTCGATGGGTTAAACGGATTCGGGTAGTTCTGTTTCAAAGCAAACTCCTCCGGTACGGCCAAGAGACGCGGGTCTCCCAGCAGCTTTAGATCTACATTTTCATAGTGTGCACCCACTAGACGGCCGGCGCGCAAACGCAGCGACTCGGGGAACCCGTCTTCTTGTAAGCGCACTTTGACGCGCAACAACTCCCCATCGCCGCTGGCCGCCCAACGCTTGCCGTAACGCGCCTGCGCTACCGCAATATGCCCCGTCGCGGCGTTGATGCGAGCAAAGGCACCGCGCGGGTTGGCCGCAAAGACGTCGCCAACATTCGGGGCGCCGACAACCTCCAGCGCACCGCGCTCGTAGCTCCACTCCATCTCATAGGCTGTAAGGTCGACCAGGCCGCGGGCGACAAAGACCAGTTCGACTTCGTCGCCGAAACGCCACTCGCCTTCGTAGTTGGGTGCCAAAATTTCGACCCCCGCATCTTCGAGCTGTCCAGCGCTAGCGCGCTTGAATACCGGCGGCGCACCAAAACCGGTGCTATTGCTAATATTGGAGGTCGCCAACGAAAGGTCTTCTACGCCAACGCGGCCGTCGTTATTCATATCGGCCTGTTTGAAATTGGCCAGTGCACTATTGCTGCCCCATGCTGCGTCGATGGTATTGACATCATCTTCGTCTACTTCGTTATCCCCTGTGGCATCTCCGCCTTTGAGCAAGCGCCCGTCCTGCGCCAGCAAAAACGACTGGTCGCCGCGCACATTAGACGAGAAAAAGCCCTGGCTCGAAGCCATCGTCAGCACCTCGCCGTTGCGTATGGTCAACGTATCCGAACGCCCGCTCAAATGGCTGGTATCCTTCACCGTCAATACATAACGACCCGCGGGAATGCTAGTCAGCCCCAATTCGCCAGCCGCCGTAGTCTGCACTTCGACGGTATCCGTTGTTGTGGCATACCCATCGTTGGCGCTGCGAAAGGTCGCATCCGTTATATCTATGGTGCTGCCTGGTTTGCGCAAATGCACGTCGAGCAAGGTCGAGTGGTCGCCATTACCTAGCGCCCGCCCTTCCAAGAGCACCGTAGCCCGCAAGGTCCCACGCGCTACCGCCTGCACCTGCGCACTCTGTACGGCCAACCCCGAACTCTGTTTGAGCGCCGTGGCAGAGCCCGTGATACTCAGCGCCGCGTCGCTGGCAAAGGGCAGCGACTGCACGCCGCTAAAACCGCTATTGAGCACTACCTGAAAGCTGGCCAAGCGCAGTTGCGTCTGCGTCGAACCGACGATCTCGCCGCCGCTCTTGTTTTTGGTAAAGCGTATTGCACTGCTAGAGAAGGTATTTTCTACCACCGTGCCGCCCGTGAAAATCTCGCCTAAATCCGTGCTGGGCGAACTCGTATTTATAACGGTATAGAAGCCCGTGTTGATATCGATAATCGCGCTAATAGATTCGATCGATTGGCCATTAGACTGCACCAGCACCTCAAAGGTCAGCGTATCACCCGCCGTCGCCGCGTGTTTGTTCGGGCTCAATGACAGATTCGGCGTCGTGCCGCTGCCCACCCCGACTACTAACAAATTCGACGCTTTACTCAGGCGTCCCGTGATATTGTCGGCAAATGTTGGGTCGGCGCTAATACCGGCATAGACCGCAAAAGTGCCTTCGGCCATGTTAAAGGCGCTCGTACTCGTGTCCCAATTAAACGCATCGTCCGTGCTCTCGCGCAGCGAGCTTATAGTGCCACTAGCCGTGCCATCTGAGCTATTGAGGATAAAGACATCATTGCCCCCATTCGTCAGGTCGCTCTCAATGCTCTGCAAGGTCGTGTGATTGCCATTGGAGGCTGCGTAGAGGCGCAAATAGGCATCGTCTGTGCCCGATGCGTCATCGACCATATAGTCCTCCCACTCCAAGCGCACGATATCGCCGCGACTAATACTGGGTAGACGCGTCTTGACCAAAACAAAGGGATTATGCGTCAATACGAGCGAACCTCCGCGCGTCACCGTCGTATTGCCCGAGCCATCGCTGGTGACGGCGTAGAGCCAGACACGCGCGCCACTCTTGGGCACCGCGTTGGGCGGGTTGCGCAGGTCCCAGACATACATATCGGAGGCGGCATCACTATCTTCTGTCAGGCCACTGATGATGAGCTTGGTATCTGCATCCCCCGTCAGAGAGGTCGAAGAAGCTCCTGACGAAGTCGAATGATCCTTTACAGCAGGGTCGTCTGTAGTGAAGTAGAGCGCGATGGAGGCATTGTCGTCGAGATCTTTATCGCCCGGCCCTTTTTGCCACTGTATCGTGTAGATCGGCTGCGAGCCCGTATCGATGCTGCGCTGCGTATCGACGCCTGGCTCGTAAAATATAAAGGCTGGTGAATGGCGCACGACCAGCGCGACACTGCTATGCCCGACAGTCCTAGTAATCGAGTCCGTCGCCACGGCGTAGAGGTAGTACGCTCCTTGCGCTACGAGTGGCGACGTCACGTCCCAACTGAACTCTTTGTCGCGCGTCGTCAGCGTCGTCGAATCCATAATGGCCGTGGCACGCGTACCCGAGACACTCTTGCCCAGTACAAACTTATTATTGGGATAGGCCCCCTTCACAGAGACCGATGTCAGCCCACTAATAGACGAATAAAAGAGCTGGACCCGCGCCTCGCTGTCGTAGTCTACTACGCTTAAATCAAGGTCATAGGGATTGGCTTTTAGCCCCGTGCGCACGCCCGTATCTACCGTATCGGCCACGACGGGATCAATCTGCTGCACTACGGGGCCATGGCGCAGCGTCAGCGGACCAGAACTCACGGAAAAGACCGGTGGGTTGCGCTCGTCGTCTGCCACGACATAGATATAGTAGTTGCCGCTGGGCACGCGTTGAATGGATGCAAAGAGCGCCGCACTTTTGAGCGCCGAAGGCGGATCGTCCCAGGTGTAGGTCTGGCTAGAGCCCTCCGTCAGATCGTTCGTACCGGAGACGTTGACGCTCGTATTGTCGTTCTCGTTGGCTACGAGTATGCCGAAAATGCGGATGTCTTGCACCGAGCGCAGGCCGTTGGTCGGATAGGCGTAGAGCGACAACTTTAAATTGCCGCCCAGATCGTCATCTGCATCGACGGCGCTATATTGAATCGCAAAAGAAGCATTGGCCGTGTCGCCACTGCCGTCGGGCTGTGCAATCGACACCGTTGGTCCAGAATTACTCGCGACAATATCCACGTCGGCACTGAGCATAAAAAACGAACCCGCGCTGACAAAAGCCCCCGTCGGGTCCGTAGCGACGCGTATGGTACGCGCCCCCAGACCCGTGCCCGCCGCACTCGCCGTGCTATTGGTGATCACCTGTATATTGGTCGAAGAATCGCTGCCGAGTACATTGAGTTTTACCAGCAGACCGACCTTGTCGTCGTCGTCGCCCCACTCGTTGGTCCCAGCGCTGTCTTCGTCGATCTTACCTTCATAAAACTTGTCGTCGTCGGCCAACGTCGTGGCCACCGTCTCCCAATCACCGGCCAGAAAACCGTCCGATGAATCCGCCTTCGCCCCCAGCCCCGTGCCATTTGTCGGATCGGCAACGTGTATATATACCGGGTTATTGCCAATACTGGAAGCGACCGTCTGCGGGTTAGTCGGCGTATAGGAGAGCGTGTATTGATAGGCACCTACGGGCACGGAATCGTCTTCCCACGTCGAAGCCCGCCCCAATACCTTGAAGTAGGCGTGGTGATTGACGTCCGTCACATGCCCCATACCAAAACCCTCACCCGTACCGCCTGCAAATCCCATATAGACGTTGAGCGAATCGGGATGCATGGCCAACGCCGGACTGAGCAAAAAGACATCCGTCGCCGCAATGCCGTCTTCCGTCGTCGCATCGGAATCGTCGTCGGCAACCTTTTCGGGCAGCGTCCAACTGGCACCATTATAGCGCGCATAATAGATATCGTGCTCACCGCCGCCGCTATATCCAGCGCTAAAGGCAATATGCAAATCGCCCCTGTCCTCCAAGCGATCATCGACTACGGCCGCTACGCGCTCGGTTAACTCCCAGTCCAATTCGATATTATAGTTGTTGGCCGCATCGCTAAAGAGCGCCGGCGTAGCCGTATTCCACAGCGCAGTGGCCGTGCCCCAATTCGCGGCGCTGCCCACGGATCCAGCATCTTGATAGTCATTAAAATAAATGCTCTCGACCGGCGTATTGTCGCCGAATTTAAAGAGCGAATAGACCCGGTCGGGCAACTGAGTTCGATCGACCACCACGCTGGGAAAATAGTAGGTGGCATCCGTCTCCAACGCCGCATTGGCCGTCGACTCATCGACAAATGCAGAGACCGTAGCTCCCGCAGCATCTTGGCTCCACCCCCCCGTACTGACGTCGACCCACGTCGTATCCGTAGCCAGACGTTTGTGCTCGATCCTATTGCCCGTATCGTTGAAATAGACCAAATGCAGAGCGTCCCCATCGCCATTGGCCAAATCTGGCCCCGTAGCGCGATCGCCGTCCACCGTCAGGCGTATTCCCCCCGTGCCCGCCGCACCCGTCTCGCCGATGGGTAAAATAGAAAAGGGCGAAGAGAAGCGATTGACCTTGGCCAGCATAATATCGTCGCCACCGCTATTGCTACCGCGCACATAGCTGATAAAAATATTGTCGCGATCGTTGACGACCATGCGCGGGAAAGCCGCATTGCGACTCTCCGTGGCGCCAACTTTGGTATCATTGACGACTAGCGGCGTCTGCCAAGTGCCTCCACCATCCGTAGAATAGGAGAAGTAGACATTTTTTTTGCGTTCGTGGTCCGCCGTCGAAACAAAGGCATAGGCTACGCGCGGGTGCCCGCCGCTATCGACTTCTAAATCCAGCGTCGAGAATGAACTGCCGGAACCATTAACAGTCAGGGGGTGATAGGTTATATTGCCGCTGACGGCGACGGGCGTACTAAAAGTATCGCCGCCGTTAAAACTGCGCGCATACATCACTCGATAGAGCGGCGTACTGCCGCCCGTATAGGGGAAAGTCGAGCGCGGGGTCGTCGTCGTCTGTTCGATCCAGGCCATGTGCACAGCCGGATGTGCCGCCGTGCTCGTCAGCCCCGGAGCCGGCCCCTCCGAATTAATGCCAAAAGGCACGACGTCGACCATCGCCACGTCTAGCTGCATGCCATCCGTATCAACGCTGCCGACCTGCACGCTTTGTTCTAAGTTGTGAAAGTTACCCACGATGGGATAATCGTAGGTAGCAGCTTGGTCTAAGTCGACGCGTACGCTTATTTGTTGCCCCACAGTGAAGTTCTGGCGCACCGTGCTGTCCTGCGGCGAAAAACCGACCGGTGTAGCATTTTCGAAAGTCGGCTTGGCCGCCTGTGCCCCCCCTGCAAAGAGCAGGAATAGAAGAGCATATAAACGAGCGCGATGCATTATTTCACCAACGTCATCTTGCGCGTCTGGCGAAAACCATCCGTCTCGACCAGATAAAAATACATACCCGCAGCCGCCTGCCGCCCCGCCTCGTCGAGACCATTCCACGCCATATTGTGGTAACCGGCGTCGAGCGGTCCATCAACCAAAGTGCGCACGCGCTGGCCCAACACGTTAAATATGTCGAGGCGCACTTTGGTGCGCTGCGGCAGCGCCAGCGGTATGATGGTGCTGGGGTTGAAGGGGTTGGGGAAATTCTGTTCCAGCCCGGGCGCCTGCGGCAAAATCCAGTCGAGCAACGAGCCACTCCAGCGCACGGCCTCTTGACTATAGGCCGTACTCAGGAGCACGCCTGCACCGGGTGTGAGCGTCTCCAATGCATCTTCGCGCAGCACTTCAAAACGCATTCGCGCCAGTTCGCCATCGCCCTGCGCCGACCATTCCTTGCCGTAGCGCGAAGCCATTACTCGCAGCTTGCCTTCGCTATCGGTGCGCGTTTCGAAAATCGCGCCGCGCGGGTTGAGAGCGAAGATGTCGCCCTGCCCCGAACCACTCGGCAATAGGCGCAGCGAGCGCGGATCAAAGTTCAAGTCGAACTCGTAGCCGGCCAAGTCATCTAGATTGCGCGCCTGTATAACAACTTCAATCTGACGGCCTTCCCACAGACCTTGGCGCGGATCAAATAAGGGCAGCATTTCCAACTCGGCCGCACCGTTCTCTCCGGCGACCGCGCGCTTAAAGACGGGAGGAGCGCCAAAACCTTCGCTGTTGCCAAAATTTGAAGTCGTCGCCGTTAGATCGGCCGCGCCCACCTCGCTGTCGTTGTTGAGGTCGGCCTGTTTAAAGTTTGCCACGGTAGTAGTCGTGCCCCAGGCGGCGATGATAATATTGACATCGTCCTCGTTGATCTCGTTGTCTTCGCTAACGTCGCCGGCAATTAACTGCTGGCCCGTCGAGGGCAAGGTCGTCGTGGGATCACCGCGCAAGTCGGAGCCAAAGAAACCCGTGAAGTCCGTGCCGACCGTTACGGTCTGTCCGTTCGTTACCGTGAACGTATCCGTGCGCCCGCTGACATGACTCGTATCCTTAACCGTCAGCACATAACGGCCAGCGGGCACGCTCGACAAGGTCAGTGCTCCCGCCGACGAGGTCTTCACCTCAATAGTATCTGAAGTAGCTGTAATGCCATCATTGGCGCTCTTAAATACCGCATCCGTAATATCGATCGTACTGCCGGGTTGGCGCAGGTGGATATCCAGAAAGGTCGTATAATCACTCGACCCCAATGTGCGCCCTTCCAATTCGACGGTCGCCGCAATCTTACCGCGTGACACGCGCGTAAACTGCGGATCGACTAAGCTCAAACCTTCGCCGCTATCGAGCGGATCCGTCTTGCCCACCACACCCACTACGCTACCCGTCTCCCCCGTCGCAAAAGTGACCGATGGCGAAGCGACTAAGCCGGCTATAGGCACGAGTTGGAAGCGCGCCAAGCGCGCCGGCTGCGACGTGCTGCCCACCAATTCGCCCTGGAAAGTCGACTTGGAAAAACGCAGTTTTGAAGTATCCGTATCGTATCTATTTTCGATAGGACTCGTGCCGGAAAAGACTTCGTTTAGATCGATAAAGGGCTGTAAACCCGTTTGTGTGCTCTGATCGACGATCGAAAAACTGGAGTCGCCAAATTTAAGGATGACCTGTACGAAATTGATCGGACTCGTATGTTGTACGACCACGTCGAGTGTCACCGTATCATTAAAGGCCACGACTTGGTCCGTCGGGCTCAAGCTGATATTGGGTGTAGCGCCGGTCGCACCCACCGATAGTGCCGCTGAACTACGGCTAAAACTCGTCGACGTATTATCGCTAAAGGTCGCATCTTGGCTGATCGCGGCGTAGACGTAATAGGCCGTCGACGCCGCGCCAAAAAGTTTGGTATTCCAATCGAAGAAATTGATGCTGTCCTCGCGCACACTCGTAATCGTGCCCGTATTCAGACCGTTGGAGCTATTGATCAAGAAACCGTTGGTGCCTACATCGGCTTCGATGGCCGCTAGCGTCGCCAAATTCGCTTGTGTCGAAGCATAGAGCCGGATATAAGCATCGTCCGTGCCCGAGCCATCGTCGATCATATAATCGTCCCAGGTCACGCGCAGCACGTCGTTTTTCAGGAACGATCCGTAGTCGTCGAGCTTTGAACTCAGCAAAGTAATGCGTGGATCGTGTGTCATCGTCAAGGCGCCGCCCAGTGCCGTCGTGCTATTGCCATTGACATCGCTTATAATCGCGTAGAGCCAAACCTTGCGATTGTTGCGCGGCACGTCGTTGGTCGGATGGCGTAGATCCCAGGTATACATATCGGAGGCACCTTCTAAATCCTCCGTCAGCCCTTTGACTATGACCTGCGTATCGCCATCTTTGAGCAACGAATCGGGAAAGTCCTCGTAGTTGACGGTGGCCGGATTATCCGTAGTAAAGTAGAGATCGATCGTCGCATCGTTGTCGAAATCCTGATCCCCGCGCCCCTTTTGCCACTGAACCGTATAGATCGGCTGCGAGCCCGTGCCGATCTTGCGATGCGTATCGCGAGACGGCTCGTAAAAGGTGAAAGACGGCGAGTGCTTGATCGTCAGTGAAGCCTGGCTCTGGCCTACGGTCGTCGTGACCGAATCGCTGGCTACTAAGTAGAGAAAGTAGGAACCTTCGGCGACCGATTGCGAGTCGATACTTGCACCGACGCGCACGGCTACCGAATCCGTCACGTCCCACGTAAACTCCGTATAACTACTCGTCAGCGTGTCCGTGTGCGTAATCGGAATGGCGCGCACGCCAGCCACGCTCTTGCCAAGCGTAAATTCCTGGTTGGGAAATAGGCCAATGACAGAGACCGAATTCAGGCCGCTGACAGAAGAGTAGAAGAGCTGAATCTCCGCCGTGCCCTGTAGATCAAAGTCGCGCACGGTAAAATCGAGATCGTAGGGGTTGGCCTTGGCACCGCTGCGCACTCCCGTATCTACCGTATCAGAATTAGCGGGATCGACGTGCACGATAATCGGCGTATGTTTGACGGTCAGTGCACCGGGGCTGCGCGTAAAAACCGGCGGATTCTTCTGGTCGTCGGCCACTAGGTATATATAATAGTTGCCGCTTATGGCCTGGTTGATGCTGGCGAATAATTTCGCTTTGAGCGCCGCCGGTGGATCGTCCCAGGTATAGCTCTCGCTCCGCCCTTCAATTAGATCGTTCGTACCGCTGGCAAATACATTCGTGTGGTCGTTCTCATCGGCAATCAGCGTGCCAAAAATGCGAATATCCTGCACCGAAGCCAGCGAGGAATCGGGAGAGAAGTAGAGTGCAACCAGCAAGCCTGTAGTGCTTATATCGTCATCTATATCGCTGAGCCTATAGGAGATCGGATACGAGGTATTGGCCTCGTCGCCAAGGCCATCGGGCTGCAGTATCTCGACGGAAGGTGCCGTATTCGAATCGACGATATCAATGTCGGCACCGAGTATGAAAAATGATCCGGCACTGACAAATGCTCCCGTTGGATCCGTGCCGACGCGCACCGTACGCGCCCCCAAACCCGTGCCCGCAGCGCTGGCCGTACTATTAGTAATGACCTGAATATTGGTCGCAGAGTCGCTGCCGAGTACGTTAAGTTTTACCAGCAGGCCGATCTTGTCGTCGTCGTCGCCCCACTCATTTGTCGTGGAGGCATCTTCGTTAAAACGCCCTTCAAAATCTTTGTTGTCATCGGCTAGCGTCGTGGCGACCGTTTCCCAATCGCCAGCTAAGAAACCATCCGTAGAGTGTTTTCCCGTTGCCCCCAGCCCCGAGCCATCGCCGTTATCCGCTACGTGCACGTAGACTATATTATTGGTTATCTCCGTGCTCAAGCTCTGCGTATTGATTGGCGTATAGTTCAAGTTATAGGCGTAAGCCCCCACCGGAACCGACTCGTCTTCCGAACTAATGGCCCGCCCTAAAACCTTTAAATAAGGATGGTGGTTTACATCGCTAATGCCGTTGACCCCCAAGCCCTCGCCCGTGCCTCCAGCAAAAACCAAGTAGAGACTGGTATCGTTCGATGCTTTGGCCAATGCAGGTGAGCTCAGAAAGACATCCGTCGCGACAATGCCATCTTCCGTCGCGGCATCCGAATCGTCGTCGGCCACTTTCTCCGGCAAGGTCCAGCTCGAGCCGTTGTAGAACCCGTAATAGATATCGTGTTCACCACCGCTCGAATAACCCGCGCTAAAGGCGATATGCACCTCGCCCCGGTCCGGTAGACGATCGTCGACTACTACCGCCACGCGTTCGGTGACGGTCCACTCTAATTCGATATTGTAGTTCTGGTTACCATCGCTAAAAATGGGCGAAGTCGCCGTGCTCCAAATCGGCGCGGCCGAGGTCGTGAGCCAACCGGCGCTAGCGCCAATGGCATTATCATAGATATAGCGATTGAAGGCCACGGTTTCGAAGGTCGCATCGCCAAACTTGTATACGGCATAGACCTTGTCTGGAGAGCTCTGCTTGTCGACGGCGACTGTAGGAAAAAAGAAATGGGCATCCGATTCGATGGCCGCAACGGTGGATTCATCGATAAAGTTGTCTACATCGGCCCCGTCTATAGTCTGGTTCCAACCGGTGCCACCCACCGTGTTCCACGAGTCGGCGAGTAGGGTCTTGTGTTCAATATCGTCACCGGCGTCGTTGAAATAGACCAGGTGCAGCACATCGCCCGTGCCCACCGCCATATCGACTCCGGTATGCCGCCCCGCTTCTGGCGAGATGCGCACGCCACCGCTAGAGCCAGCCGTGCCCAACGAGCCGATGGCATTCATCGTAAAAGGCGTCGTCGAACGGTCTACGTTGGCCAGCATAATATCGTCGTTACCCGTGCCTTGGCTCGAACCGCGCACATAGCTGATAAAGAGGTTGTCGCGCTGGTCGACGACTAAACGGGGAAAGGTCGAAGCCCTGCCCTGCGTATTGCCCACCGTCACGCTATCGTTGACGACGATGGCGCGATCGCCCGGCAGCCACGAGGCACCGCCATTCTGTGAGTAATTGAAATAGACATTATCGGCATCGCCGCTGCCCGTAAATTTGGCCGTGTGGCCATCGGGCGATGCGTTCATGGCGTAGGCTACACGCGGGTTGCCGCGGCTGTCCACTTCTATATCGAGGGTGGAAAATCCGCTGCTATTGCCCGCGACATTGAGTGTCAACAAATCAAAGCGCAGCGTACCGGAAACGCTGATGGGGTTGGAGAAGCTCTTGCCCTTGTCTTCACTGCGCGCGTAGTTGACGTGGTAGACCGGCGTCGAGATCGGAGAAACGACGGACTGCGAGATCCAAGCCATATGCAGCGTGCCGTCCCCGTCGACGGCCACATCGACTTGCATCCCGTCGACATCCGTATCCTCGACCTGTTTGCTGCGCTCTATATTGTGGAAGTGGCCAATGACGGGATAGGTCGGCGTTGCCGCCTGGTTTAGATCGGCGCGCACCGTAACTTGGGCTCCCAGCACAAAATTTTCCTTAATGGTGCTATCGGCCGTAGAAAAACCCACTGGCGTGCGGTTCTCAAAAATGGGAACCGCGCCGTAAACGTGCGGAGCCAGCCATAAGAGCAGCAGTAGCCCGATCGCAATCCACGATATGGAGTATCGCGTCGAGCGCTGCATATAGGGCTCGTTCCAGCGGGTCTTATTATGCGTAGAGAAGGACTTCACCATTCCATTCCTTAGAATACCGTAGAGTATCGCCTTCATTGGCGACGGCCGGTTCCCTTCAACATCTTCTCCTTGAGCAAGATCAATGCCATAACTACTTGTAGGGTAGAGCTCTCTCTAACCCCCCAACCCAAGAGGTATTAACGTCCCCCATGGGAGGAATTTTCTTCCTATCAGAGGCAGAAAATTCCTCCCATGGGGGGTCCTTTTTTCCCCATCCCCCCTTCAAACACCCCTCCAATCGCTTGTGGCATAGCTTTTGCCCTTATCCCCTCTACACGTTCCCTCCAGGGAGGATGGAGCCCCCATGAAACAACGGATTGCATCAGTATTATTTCTCGTATTTGTCGTCTTTAACCTGCCGACACCTCTGCTGGCAGCCCGCCTGGAATTGCGTCAGGTCGGCACGGGCACTACGGATACTTCTGTGCTGGTGGGCGATGAAATAGAGGTCGAGCTGTGGATCGACTCGGAAAACCAGCCGCTCTCCGGGGCCGCGGTTTTTCTCAGTTTTGATTCCGATTACTTACAGCTAGTAGACGAAGATCGAACGGAGCAGGGGGGGTTCCAACCCTTTGCCCCCGGCGGCTTCTTGGCCAATGGCGAGATCTTTCGCAACTACCTACTCGACGAAGACGACCCGGCCGCCAGCGCCACTGGCATCCAACTCGATTACAGCATCGTGCGCGCCTCCGACCAAGGCGAAGGCCCGATAGCCACGTTCCGCCTGCGCGCCCTGGCTCCCGCACCCGAAATGCTGGTGCGCATAGACGAGAGCGGCGCGCGCGAGACGCGCTTTTTCTTACCCGATGGCGACCAGCGCTCTTTCCGCTTTATTAAGCCTCTGCGCCTGACCGTACAGGGCATTACTATTAGCGGACTGCCCGAACGCCTCGTGCTACCGCGCGGCGGTAGCCACGAAGTCGCTCTCAACGACTATATTTTTGACCCCATATACGGCAAAGACGAGATCATATGGAGCCTTTCGCCGATTGGATCATTGGCCAGCGAACACGACGAGGAGAGCAACTCGCTCTTTTTACGCGCTCCCGACGATACCTCTGTGTGGGAGCAGTTGATTCTTACGGCGACAAATCCAGCGGGGCAGACCACGTCGGACACGCTAGAAATATTTGTTAATACCGCACCGATATTCTCCACTATAGATGCACTGATACTGAGCGAAGACAGCAATTACTCGCTGGCTCTCGATGCTTTAATCGACGATCAGGACACGTCTTTCGACTTGTTAGAGTGGACCTTTACGGTCCCACCAGAACTGACCATCACACTCGACGCCGAATCGCGTGCCGCTCAGATCACGCCGCAGGCCAATTGGTATGGCGAGACCAGCGCCACCCTCATCGCTCGCGACAACTTCGATTTCGCCGACACGATGCAGGTGCAAATTTCCATAGCCCCCATCAACGACCCCCCCTATCTACTGCAGGCACCCAACGTGCGCCTAACGCGTGGACGCAGCGACAACAGCCTGCGTTTAGACGATCTTTTTGCCGATATCGAAGACGCCGGCGATGCACTCAAGCTTTCTTGGATCGGCAACGAGCAAGTCATATTGGCCATAGAAGACGGACGCCTTGTCGTAACGGCGGCCCCAGAATGGACTGGTAGCGAAGAGATCACGCTCGTCGTCGAGGATTCGCAGGGGCTGACAGCCACCGGGCCATTGGGCGTTACTATTGTGCCCTCGTTGGCGCCGGCCTTAGTCGGCAACCCCGGCCATATCAGCCTCGCTTCTGGCGCTAGTTATGTGCTAAATCTCGACGAGCTTGTCGTCGACCCCGACGATGCCGACGAAACGCTCGTTTGGCAGGTGGAAGGATACCAAGAGTTACACGTGCAACTGAGCAGCAGTCGCCTAGCGCGCATCGAAGCACCCAGTGGATTTACGGGTTTCGAGACCTTGCTTTTTAGCGTGACAGACCCTACCGGCGAAAAAACATCCTTTGCCTTAGATGCCTACGCGCTGCCCGCCAGCGGTGAGCCGCTCTTTGCCAATTTACCCGAGTTGCATATTCCCATCGACGGCATCGACACGTCTATTGATCTCGATCTCTATATCTACGATTTGGATCACGATCCGTCTGTGATGGATTTTTTCCTGAGCCAACGCGAGGACGTAGCCCTACGCGTTGACGCACAAAGCCACGTGCTCGTCGTCGAACCACAGGCCAGCGCCGTTCCCTCTATTATCGAAATCGAAGTGCGCGCGATCGATCCCGACGGTCATGAGGCCGTGCAAATACTGCGCCTACACTTACTTGATGCTGAGGGCGAGAGCGGTCCCTTTTTCTCTTTGACGACGCTGCCTGCTATCACCTTAGAGCCCGGGCAAATGTACACGCTCTTGCTCGACCTATTCGTCGTTGGCGATATTGCACCGAGTGATATTGTCTGGCGCGTTGAAGACCAGGGAAATATACAGGTCGTCATCGACCCGCTCAGCCGCGAGGTCGCTATCCGTGCCCTACAAGACTGGAGCGGCGACGAAATAATTAGTTTCGTTGCCCAAACGGGCGATCTACCCGAGCAACGCCAGAGCGTGCGCATTTCCGCCCTGGCACCGCAAACCAGTACGGGCGATACGCCACAGCTAGCCGCCCTGCCCAATCTCAGCTTGGCCGCAGGCGCTTTCGACCAGAGCCTCGACCTAGATGACTTTGTAGCCAACGCCCAGGCCAACGACTTTATCTGGAACATCAGCGGCGGTGTCAATGCACGCGTATTAGTCGATTCCGAAACCAATCGCCTCTTTGTATTTTCCGGTGAGGGCTGGCAGGGCGAAGAAATTTTCACTCTCGTTGGCACTCACGACGATGGTACTCGTTTAGAGGCGACACTACGCGTAGCCGTCGTGCTGCCCCAAGCCGCTATCTCGCTCAAGGGCCAGACGGAAATCGGCCTATTTGCCGGTACCAGCGAAATCCGTTTGGGCATAGCCGAGTTGATGACGGGCGATGCCGATCCAGCGCAAATCCAGTGGACGGCACAGGGATTACAACCGGTCAATGCGCGCTACGATACCGCCAGCGCTGAACTCATTCTCACGCGCAGCTCGCCCTGGCAGGGCAGCGATATTATCGAAATAAAAGCAATCATAGCGGGTGGCATCGAGGTCAGTGGTTTAGTCCTAGCACAGGTCTTTCCCAGCGATGGCAGCATGGGCAATGAGAGCGAGGATTTCTCGCTTGCCCTAGTGCCCAACGCCTTCCAGAGCGACTATATTGACGTGTTTATAGTCGATGACATGGAGGCAATGCAGTCCCCCCTATTGCGTCTCAACGACGGTGCTTGGTCCGACCTGAATTTAGTCGAAAGCGGCAGCGGCATCTGGCACGCCAGTCATGTCTTGTATCCCGGCCAAGAAGGTGCTATCTCCTTCTTAGCACTGTCGATCGACGCCGGTCAACAGCTCTTTAAGTCGTCTTATACTTTTAATGTTGGCACCGTGCGCAGCGGTAGTGGAAAGGTCGTAGCCGATAATGCCTTTGCCATTGATCTGCCCGCAGGCTCTTTCGCCAGCGATGCCGTCGTGGCCTTGCTGCCTAGCGCCATAACAGACACTGGGCCCGAGCTCATAGCCATCTCTGCCGCCTACCGCACGCATTCGCCACAGGCCTATATCAATAAGGGCGGGCTGCTGCGCGCGACCTTGCCCACCGCCGTGAACAAACACGCGGGGCTCTATCGCTATGCAGACGGACAATGGCAGTGGATGGAATCGTCTAAAATGGGCAATAAATTAGTCGCAGAGTTGCAGCAGTTTGGCCTTTTCGCCCTGATGGAAGACCGCACGCCCCCGTATATCCGTTCGGCAACAGATGCGACCTTTACCTTCGCCGACGCCGGCAGCGGTTTGGCCGACGTGGAAGTTCAATTGGCCGGCGCTGCGTTGCCGCCCTCGTCCTATGGTTGGGACGGCGAACGCCTAACCCTAGAGCCGGCACATCTACCCGCAGGTGAAAACGAACTCGTCGTCCACATCACAGATCGGGTGGGCAACAGCACAAGCGTTCACAAAAACATAGGCGGTACTGGCACGCCGCTCGCCTTCGCCCTGCGCCAGAACTACCCGAACCCCTTCAACCCATCGACGGCGATTCCCTTTGATGTGCCTGCGCTGGCAACTATTCACCTGGAGATATACAACAGCGCCGGGCAGCGAGTGCGCCGTCTCGCCGAGGGTTTGTATGCTCCGGGCCAGCACGAACTGAGCTGGGACGCACGCGACGATGCGGGCCAACCAGTCGCTTCGGGTTTGTATATATATCGCCTCTTGATCAACGGGCAGCTACAGACGCGAAAAATGACTCTTATGCGCTAGGGATGACCACCATCGACCTCAACTACCAGGAATGCTCGACGAGTGGGCACAGAAACGCCCCGCCGAGCACGGTGGCTCAGAGGGGCGCTGTTTAAGACAGAAAATATGAACCCTGCGTTAGAATTCGCGCAGCGTGGCGTTGGCCTTTTCTTCCAGCTGCACTAACTCGGCATCGAGATCTCCGCCATCGAGAGACGCCACTATCGACTCGGCCACTAACCGCCGCACGCGCTCGTAACCCATAACGCCCGGCTCCGCGTGCGCGGCTTCCAGCCAAGCGAACGCCTTTTCATACTGTGGATTGCGCGCGAAATAGTCCGTCAGTGCAGCGGCGGTGCTGCGCCGCACCGGATAATAGCCGCTGACCTCAACCCAGCGCGCCTGCTGCTCGGGCTCGGTAAACCACTTCAAAAAAAGCCAAGCGGCCAATTGCCGTTCCGGTGTAGTGCGCGCCAAAGCAATGCTCGCCCCATAAATATTGACGACCGGATCTGCCACCGTCCTCGGCGGCGGCGCCAAAGCCCAGGAAAAGCGCACGCCAGCATCCACGGCACTCTGCACATAAGGTATCCCCGTAGAAGAAGCTAGAAAAAACAAAATCTGCCCCGTGCCAAAACCAGCGGTGTCCGTGCCTCCCTCTGTTTTGAGCATGACGGCCTTAGTGCGCACTAATTCGCGCATCAGTTCCAACGAGGCGCGCGCCTCTGGGGTATTGAACTGATATTTTTTGTGCGCGGCATCCATAAAACTGCCTCCGCGACTAAAGACCATAGACGCCAGTTGACTCGCATCGGCGTCGAGCATAAACCCCAAGCTGTATTTTTTGTCTTCGTTACCGCTAAAAGGCTGCGCTTTGGCGCGGTGGCATATTTCTGCAAACGTTTCCCAACTCTGCGGCGGTTCGTCGTATCCAAGCTCTTTGAGCCAGTCTGCGTTATAGTACATCACTTCCAGCGATCGATTGGGCGTCAGTGCGACCTGTACGCCATCGAAATTGTCTTCGCGCAGAAACGATGCGAAGTAGTCTTTGCGCACCTCTGCACTCAGCCCCCACTGCGGAGACTCCATATACGGCATCAGATCTATGCCACCGCCGTTTTTATAATACGTATAGGCTTGATTGTTGTAGGCAACGACTAAATCGGGCAACACATCGCCTTGAATGCCGACCAGCATCTTATTAAAAATATCTTTGTAGCCTCCAGCGTACTCACCACTCACCGCAATACCGTGCGCATTGCTGCGCGAAAATTCGGCCAACATCTCTTTGAGCAGCTCTTCGCGCTTGAGCGTGTGCTGGTACCAGAAGGTGATCTGTTGACCGCTCGGATCGACCTGCTCCAAGTCGACTTCGCGCTCGATCGCCGGTTCGCTACCGCAGGCAACAAAAAAGAGGACACAAAAAAGGGCTATACTGCGATACATTTCTTTCTCCCGCGGGCGCTACTCCCGCACTTATATTTTGTCTACAACGGCTCGTTTATACGGCACCCTGCGAGGGAATTAGCAATAAACGCGCAGGGCGGTCGCCTAGGAGATAATATCAGCGCGCTGCTAAGTTTAGCAAACCCCTCTCTTCCCAAATAAGATCGCTGCCATTGATACTTTACATATTGATGAGAAACTTCGAGATAACACCGCGCCCTATCCGTTGCCGCCAGGCCCTTTATTGGCGAACTTCTACATCGATCTGCACTTATTCGTCGAATGGCGACAATCCTTGCACGAGCAAAAATCACATCATAATGCGAACCTACTGCCGCCGGCGTTGACCATTGCCGTAACCCATAGTATTACGGCACAGCTACCACAATGCACAGAAGCAGAGGATATCGCGCGCGCACTCGGCTGTCCCTACTGGCCGCGTAGCGAAGGATCATTAGAAGACTTTGCCGCCGCGCATACATTGGATGTACTCGTCGTCGTCGGCCGCCACGACATTGCACTCTGGGCCCACGGGCACTACCTGCGTTATCATCCCAATGCCGCGGCTCTACGCATTATAAACTTGACACACGGACGCGGCGATACGCTCAACGAGCTCATGCAGCTAGAGCCGGGCGACCGCGTACTCGATTGCACCTGCGGCCTGGGTGCCGACGCTATTAGCGCCGCACACTCCGTCGGCCAGCGCGGCCACGTATTGGCCCTAGAAGCATCGCCGCTATTGGCCTTGCTCGTCCGCCGCGGCATGGCGACCTACCAACACCCGACGACCGCTGCCATTACGCTCGCTATGCGCCGTGTCTATATCAAAAACGAACGCTACCAAGACCTATTGCCGAGCCTGGCCGACCACTCTTTTGATATCGTCTATTTCGACCCGATGTTCAGCCAAACCATCGATCTGGCCAATGGTCTCGATCTCGTGCGTAGCTTTGCCCAAGCGGGCGGACCTTCTCCCGGCGATATACAGCAGGCGCGCCGCGTCGCACGGCGCTATGTCATCATGAAGGATCGCATGCCGGGACGCGCCCTGAGCGAGCTCGGTTTTTCACTCGTCAAAAAGAGCAGGCGCTTTGGTTATGGACTCATAGACTGCACAACACAATAGAAAGGATTTTTTCACATGGATATTTCTTGCTGCGCTTGGGCGCTCTCCGGCCCAGAAGAAACCGCGCTCGACCAGCTTGCAAGTTGGGGGTTTGACTCTATCGATGTACAGGCGCGGACCTTTGCCAACGCGACAGCGCGCACGCAGATGTCCGCACTCGGCCTAGGCGTGCGCTGCGTCGCCCTCTCCTTTAATATGCCGGAAGAAGCCGCGCTCGACAGCCCCGAACCGACCGCGCGCCGCGCCGCCTTAGCCCATATAGAAACAGGTCTCGACCAAGCTGCCAGCTACGGGGTCGATACCGCCTATGTCGTGCCCGGTTTGGA
>JBLHGI010000073.1:0-20603 GCA_047616505.1 Planctomycetota bacterium | reverse complement strand
ATCGGCTGCGCTGATACCCAGACCAGTGTCGCTGACCGTAAAGCGATAGCGATCGTCTTCGAGTGTTTCCATTTCGAATACAACCTCGCCTGCATCGGTGAATTTGACGGCGTTGTTCAATAAGTTGGTGAAAACCTGCATTAGCTTGCTTTCATCGCCGATCACGAGTTGGATGCTTGTATCGAGTCCGGTCAATTGCCAGCGAAGTTGTTTCTCTCGACAGCGCATTTCGAACATGGTATTCATGCTATCGAGAAGGTGAGCCAAGTCGAAATCGTTTTTCTGAAGTTCCATCCGTCCGGCTTCGATTTTCGACAGGTCTAATACTTCGTTGATGAGCTTGAGCAAATGGTTGCCGCTATTACCAATGGTCCCGATCGCCTTGCGCTGTGACTCATTTAACTCGGAGTCACCGTCCAGAATCTGCGCATACCCCAGAATAGCGTTCAGCGGCGTGCGAATCTCGTGGCTCACATTGGCCAAGAACGTGCTTTTGGCGCGATTCGCTATTTCCGCAGCACTTCGAGCCTGATCGGCCTTTTCTTTTTCCTGGGCCAACTCGACGTTCTGACCTTCTAGCTGGTTTTGTGCTTCTCTGAGCAGATCTAGGGTTTTTTCTAAAGCCTGGTTCTGGTCTTCTTGTTTGGTCGTGAGATGAACGATCAAACCAAATACAAACGTTGAGATCACGACAAAGTTGACCACAAATAGCAGGGTGTTCACTTCGGGGGAAATTGGGGTACTATACTCTTTGACATCGCCGTCTATGATCCCGCTACCTATCGTAAGTAATAAATAGGTGACCAACCATTTCAGACTCAGCCTAGTGTCTTGGAAAGTGAGTGAACCTAGGAGAGCGATCATAGACCACAACATGACCGCACCGCTCGGAATAAATCCTCCCAAAGACCACTGAAAAAAGAAGGGCAGGAGCAAACTAATCAGCACTTGGATAAACCGCACTGCGCCGAAATTTTTACTGAAATAGAAATAGGTAAAATTCAGCAGCGTTATAACGGTATACCCATAGGGGATCATCGACGGCAGCAATAGATCGCAATAAGTGGATATCGCACCCCAGACAATCCCCCCACCACTCATCAATAGACCCATATAGATCAGGAACTCTTGCTGTAACTTCTCTTTATCACTATCGGTTATTTTATTGCCTATAGAGGCGAAACCGGCATATCGCACTTCTGTGAAGTCCTTTGAATAGTGGAGCTATTAGCGAGCAGTTGATGGTAATAAAATTACCGCACTTTCTCACCAAAAATAGGGTGATGGGGAAGGGGGAGCAAGGATGGGAAAACTACTGATCTCCCACGCTGAAAAGAATTGGACCTGGCCACTGACAGCTATCAACGTGCGGGGATTTCTTCCCATATTGGCTTGCACACTGACCACCTAAAGATGACAACGCGATAAGCCACAGAGCAATTCCGGCGCTCTGTCCACGCTGAGAAGAGACCAAACAAAGCGTGCGGCGACTTGACCACATTCACTAAAAGCCGCTTAATAATTTCCATACATTCATGATTCCGGTCCCTCTTCGCACCGGAAAACACAGACTTAACTACGTTTTATTTTACCCAAAAAGAAAGCTGGAATACATGAGCAAAGCACCAAGCCCTCCCATATTCCGCATGGCCAAAGACGACGTGTGGGAATTCCCAAAGCCCAATATGGACCTCGTGCCGGAGTTGATTAAGTACTCCGCCGCAACCGTCTCCGTCGTCGCGAGAAATATCGTGGGCACGCCCAGCACATTTTTTAGTGGAGTCAGCCCATTATTTCGCGGCAAAGGCCACGATATCTTAGGCCCCGCCGTCACGCTGCAATACGCGCCGCAGCGCCCCGACCTGATGCCCACCGGCGAGTACGCCAAGATCGAGGACCAGAACCACCGCATCGCGGTGAATCTCACCAAAGAAGGCTACGTGCTCGTCGTGCAGGCCGATGGCAATACGCGCAGCGGTGTCTTGGGCGGCAATATGCTGCTGGCACTGCAGAAAAATAGAAAAGCAGCCGGCCTGGTCGTACACGGCGTAATACGCGACTACGCCGAAGCGGCAACGCAGAATTTTCCGATCTGGACCCAAGACGCCAAGACCACGACGGACTATGACGCACAGCACGATCTGGCGCCCTTGGCCGTAAATGGGCGCATTTCCATCGCCGGCAACACCGTAATGCCCGGCGACTGGATTCGCGCCGACGACGATGGCGTGTGTTTTTTTCCTGCCGACAAAATTGAAGAAGTGCTCGACGGGTGCAACAAGCACTGGTGGGAGCCCGCCGCCCGCAACTATCTATCAGACGGTGGACACTTAGACGATTGTTACCCACTGCCAGAACGCCGCTATTCGGAAGCGGCCGCATGGCAGCGCGCCAATGGCCACTACGTGCCAGACGATATTGGTTAATAGATTAAAAAACGGCCGTCGTTCATATCTGCTATGAGCGACGGCCATTTAAAAAAAACTAGCTGGGGAAAAAACAGCTAACAGACAAATCAGGCGCTATTCGTAAACAAACTCCGCCACGCGATTGCGCGCAATAAATTCCCAATCATAGACCACGCCCAATCCCGGCCCATCGGGCACCGGCACACAGCCATCGTCGCCCAAGTCCTCGGGCTGATCGGAGTAGCCGTCGAGATAGACTGGCGGCACCGCGTTCGGCATCCCCGGTCCAATCAGCGCCATCTCGTAAAAATGAGTATTGCGGATGGCTGCGATGACCGCGCGATGCGCCGGACCGCAGGCGTGCATCTGCAAATCCAATCCCAGCGCCTCGCAGAAATGGGCGATCTTCATCGCACCCGTAATACCCATATCGTATTCCGGATCGGCGTGGATCATATCGCAGCCGCCTTGCAGCAAGAAATTGGCCTTCTCCTCGAGCCCGCGCACGTGCTCGCTGACCAGAATCGGCGTATCGAGCTTCTCGCGCAGACGAGCATGGCTCATCGCCGATACGCCGCCATCGCGATACGGATCTTCATACCACAGAAAATGGGCCTCATCGCACGCGCGCCCCACGTAGAGCGCATCGAGATAGGTGCGCAGCTGGCACGCCGGGTCGAGCATCAGCGCCATCTCGTCGCCGACGCGCTTGCGAACCCCCAGCGCGTTGGCGGCCTCTTTGCGCGCATCGCCATCGTGCCAGCCGTGGATTTTAAAGCCGCGAAAACCGGCCTCTTTGCAGGCCTCGGCATAGTCGGCAAAGGCCTCTGGCGTATCGAGCCCGCCCTGTTCCAACTGGCCGTGATAGGTGCTGGCATAGGTCGGCAGCCGGGTCCGATAGGCGCCCAACATACACGCTACGGACATGCCGTATTTCTTACCCGCCAGATCCCAGAGCGCATTGTCGAGCGCGCCGTGTCCCATGTGGTCATAGGCGCGCACCTCGCGCTTTAAATCGTCGTAGATCAGCTCGCGCTGTTCCGGGTTGCGCCCCAACAGATTCGGCGCCAGCATCTGCATCTGGCCGAGCGTCGACGGCGTGCCGACCCAGTGCGTGACATATTCGCCCTGCGCTCCGTCGTCGCAGCGAATGCGAATGGCCTGGCGCGTCATAGTCAGCTGAGATCCCGGCATATGGATCATATTGCCCACGCCCGAAGCGGCATGGGCTCCCAAACCCAAGTCTTGTACCTGGTATTCAAATACATGAATTTCGACGCGATCAATTTGGCTCATTTTTTCTCTCCTCGTCCATGGTTTTTACTAGGTCCGTAGTAGATTATTTCGCTTGTAAGTCCCGATAGGCCGCTTCCATCAATAGGAAAAAAGCCTGACCTTCTGTAGCCGTGCCCGCGGCGTCAAAAGACGGCGCCCCGCAAACGTCCTGCACAAATCCCAGCCCATCGACCTTTTGCTGAGCGGCATGTCTCATACGCCCCGCAGCAGATAGGTTTTGCGGATCGAGCCATCCCGCCGCCACGCCACGATAAATCGCATAGGCCAGCATTTGCGCTAAATTAGTCTCGATAAAACTACTCGAATCGTCTATGATATCGTGAAATAGACCGTCGGCGCGCTGGAAGCGCAGAATAGCTTTAATAAGCGATTGCACATTTCCTATCAACACTTCTCGCTCTTTTTTCATCTCATCAGGCAAAGCGGCGATCACGCGGACCATACCAGCGGCCGCCCACCCATTGCCCACACCCCAAGCAGCTTGGCGGATAAAGACCTGTTTGTCCTCGTCCCACATATGGCTATAAAGCTGCTTTTCAGTATCCCAGAGCCGCCGGTGCATCCCTGCGATTTGCTCTACGGCCATAACTGGGTGCCCTGCCACGGCGAGAAAGGGCGGCACCATATACATGGAGTCGATCCACAGCTGCTTGCCTTGCACCACGTGGGACAGCGTGCCGTCCTCCATTTTGGGCGCTTTGTGCAGCAGATAGTCGAGCATCTTTTTATGCGCATCTTTTAGTTTCTGATCACCCGTCCACTGCGCCGCCCTAAATACGGATTCGCCCGCCGCCGCCGGATCCGTCACGCCCTGATCCGTATAGAGCACGCTGAGCCGCCCGTCTGCATCTTGGCGCAGGGCCGACTCTTTGGCCATCAATACGACGAGTTCGCGATCCCCCAATTCCAACAACGCCTGGGCAGCTACGCCCTGCTCCCACGATGCACGCTGCATCGACAGCATGGCCTTTTTTACCGCTTCGATCGCATTATTCATCGCACATCCCCTCCCCTTCGTTTATATATTAGTCGCACACATTTTAAATTACTTGCAGATTAGACGACCAGACTTTGGTCTTTATTATCGCTACCCATAGGAGCCAGCCATGCCATCACAAACCATATACATTGGAACCTACACAGAAAAACTGCCCTTTGTCGATGGCAAGGCCGAGGGCATCTATGTCTACAGCCTCGACACGGAAACAGGTAAACTCAGCGAGCTCAGCCATACCACTGGCCCGCGCAA
This sequence comes from Planctomycetota bacterium, assembly GCA_047616505.1. Lineage (GTDB taxonomy): Bacteria > Latescibacterota > UBA2968 > UBA8231 > UBA8231. The sequence goes on along the minus strand of JBLHGI010000073.1, from coordinate 15,650 downwards.
CCCTTCCTACCTCGCCACGGACCCGCAAAAGCGCTTCCTCTACGCCGTGCAGGAAACAGAGGTCGACGACAGCCCGCAAGTCCACGCCTTTGCCATTGCTGGCAACGAACTCCACCCGCTCAACAGCCAGCCCGGGCATGGTGGTCTACCGTGCCATATCGCGGTCGACCCGACGGGGCAATGCGCCTTGAGCGCCAACTACGAAACGGGCAGCGTTGCCGTCTATCCCATTGGCAAAGACGGTTCCCTCGGCGCAGCATCTAGCGTTATTCAACACGAAGGTTCGGGCAGCAGCCACGAGCGCCAACTCGGCCCGCACGCGCATGCCGTGGTTTTAAATGGCGACAATAATCTTCTATTGGTTCCAGACCTCGGCCTCGATCAGGTCTGCATATACCAATTCGACCCCCATAGCGGCACACTTACACCCAGCGATCCCGCCTTTGCCAAACTGCACACCGGCACGGGCCCGCGCCATATCATATTTGACCCTAAAGAGCAGTATGCCTTCGCCCTCGGCGAGATGGACGCGACCATCACGGTATTCGCCTATCGCCACGGTTTGCTCAACCCGCTGCAGACGATCTCCACGCTGCCCCCCAACGCCGACGCAGCTCCTTCGTGCGCCGAAATTGCCATTACGGCCGACGGTCGTTTCGTCTACGCCTCCAACCGCGGCCACGATACCATCGCTCGCTTCTCATTCATCGACGGCAAGCTCAAAGCGCTGGGCCATACGGACACGCTGGGCAAAACGCCGCGCGATTTTGCCATCGACTCCACGGGTGCGTTTTTAATTGTCGGCAACCAAGATACAGACACCGTCGTCACCTTCCGCATTAACCGCGAAACAGGAAATTTAGAGCCAACGGGCCATATCGCCAACGTGCCAAACCCCGTCTGCATTTTACCGGTGCAACGCTAGGTATAGCGAGTTATAGCGCAGGCTAGTAGATATCAGTGACCACATTCCCTGGCCCGTAGTGGCGGGCCGTCGGCAGATCGTGCTCTTGGCACCAATCCTTTAGCGGGTTAGCCCCGCCGTCGGCCTGAAAGCTTACGACGTCTTCGTCATATGGTTCTCCGACCAGAAAACGTTCTAACGGAGAAATCCTGGCGATAAAATCCTCGCTCTGGCGGCGAAAATCCATCGGCACGACCCAGCGATAGCCGTAGCCCATCATAATGCCTTTGCGAACCTGATCGGAGAGGTTGACCGCGCCGGCGTGCCAGGTGCGATTTTCAAAGAGCAAACAGTCCCCGGGTTTGAGCAGAGGCTCTACGGCACCGACCGGATCGGCCTGTCCTGCGGGGATCTCAATATCTTCGCTCAACAGGTTGCTGCCGGGCACGACCATCGTATTGCCGCTCTTGGGCTGGCTCAGGTCCGTAAAGTAATAGGCGCATTTCAGCTCTATGCGCGGAATGCTATAATGACCAAGCGCCATCATCGCCTGCAGATAGTCGCGATGCCAGCCGGGGGCGCGGTGCGTATCGGGTGTGTCCGGAGGGTTGGGGTATTTATAGATCAAGTGCGAGGTCATCAACTGCAAACTCGAGCCCAACAGATGCACCACCAGAGGGAGGATCTTAGGGTGGGTCATCAAGGGAAGATAGACGTCGTCGAGGGTGATGCTATTGCGAAAGCCGTCGTAAAGGCCCGTGGGGTTGCTCGCACGGTTTACTTGCAGATCGCTATCCATTAAGCGATCACTCGCCGTTATCAACTCGGCCATGGTTTCCTCATCGAGCACATTGCGCACGACCAGATAGCCTTTTTCGTCAAATTCGCGAATCTGTTCTTGGGGAACAGCGGTGTATTCCAACATACCTACGCTCCTAATCTGTTTTATTAGTTCTTAGCTCAGGCCCTGTATTTTATCTGCTTGTACCTTAAATTCTAACGATTCGACAAGAAACCCCATAATTTCGCCTGAACTACGTGCGAGCCGCCGGCCATCGCTGTTGCCGGATTGCTTGGCCGATCGGGAGAATGCCAAGCAAAGGAAAACGACCAGTGGCGATCAATATCGGAATAGTCGGGCTGCCCAACGTAGGGAAATCCACGCTTTTTAACGCACTTTCTGCCGCCGGGGCCGAGAGCGCCAATTTCCCCTTCTGCACCATCGAACCCAATGTCGGCGTCGTCCCCGTACCGGACGAACGGCTCGACCAGCTAGCAAAGATCTTCTCTTCGGAAAAAATCATCCCCACCAGCCTCGAATTTGTAGACATTGCCGGCCTAGTCAAAGGCGCGTCGCAAGGCGAAGGCTTGGGCAACCAGTTCCTGGGCAATATCCGCGAATGCAATGCCATCGCCCACGTCGTTCGCTGTTTCGACGATGATAATATCGTGCATGTCGACGGGTCCGTAGACCCATTGCGCGATATCGAAGTCATCGATACTGAATTGTGCCTGGCCGACTTGTCCACCGTCGAAAAGCGCATCTCGCGCGCGAGCAAGATGGCGCGATCCGGCGATAAAGAAGCGCGCGCAGAGATGGAGATCTTGGAGCCACTCAGTGCGCACCTCGACGAAGGCAAATCCGTTCGCTTCATGGGGCTCTCCGACGAGCAGCGCTTACTGATTCGCGGCATGCATTTGCTGACGGATAAACCGGTCATGTACCTGGCGAATGTCTCAGAGGGCGATGCGGCCGACCCCGATTCCAACCCGCATGTACAGAAGCTAAAAGCAGCGGTGGCCGGGGCACCCGTCATCTGCATGAGCGCTGCTATCGAAGCCGAGATTTCACAGCTCGATGAAGAAGAGCAGAAGGGCTATCTCGAATCGCTAGGGTTGAGTGAATCCGGTCTAGACCAGGTCATCCGCGAAGGCTATACACTCTTGGACTTAATCACCTACCTGACAGCCGGCCCCAAAGAAACAAGGGCCTGGACCGTCAAACGCGGTGCCAGCGCCCCCGAAGCAGCAGGTGTTATCCACACGGACTTCCAACATGGTTTTATCAAGGCCGAAGTGATGCGGGTCGAGGACTTGGTGGAGTTGGGCGGCGAGGCGGCAATGAAAGCCGCTGGCAAACTGCGCATTGAAGGCAAAGAATATACGGTAGTAGATGGCGACGTGATGCACTTTCGTTTTAATGTATAGGTAGGTTACGGCATGAAGTTATGGATGGACATACAGCGCGATCTCGAAGGGGTGATGTGCGACCACGAACGCATCCTCGATGCTTGGCGCGCAGGCGGCGTCGATGGCGTCGTCTTCGGCCCCCTCGTCTTCGGCCAGGCGAAGTTATCACAAAATGCACAGTCCCTGCCCTCTCAAGGCCTCGTGGCGCCAACATACGATCCCAACCCAGCGGTCTACACGCGCCTCGGCGTCGAAGCGCCGGCAGCGCCAGCACACAAGCTGCCGGAAAAGCGGGCCCTGCTCGAAAAGACCATGACGGCTACAAAGGACCGTGGCATGCAGGTCTATATCATGTATGCCGATGGCGGCGCTGGGCCCGGCGGTAGCGGCCACCACCTGCACGATCCGCAGACGCTGGCCGCGCGCATCGCCCGCATGGTCGACACGCTCGAACACTATCCGATGGCTGACGGTGTGGTGATGGACGGCCCCGAATGGGGGTATGAGATGGCACCGCACCACATGAATCACCGCTCCTACTTCTTCAACGACCTGCCCGAGTCGATCGCGCCGATGGCCAAAGACCTCGGCTATGACTACGCGGCAATGGTCGCTGCCAAGGACCGGCTGTTAAAGTTGTTCCACAACCTCGATCCAAAGCGCATCCGCTCCAATGCACGCGGCGGTCTACTGGGCGCCTATAACATGCTCGGCGCCGATGCCGACCTCATGTCGTGGCTGTCTTTCCGCACGGCAAGCCTGACGCGCAACTTCCGTCAGATGCGCGAAGGGGTGGCCGCTCATCTCGATCGCCCGGTGCGCATGGGCTGCGGTCCACGCTCGGCCGCTTTTGCACCCCTGTGCGGTTATGACTTCGTCGACCTAGCCGAGTTTATGGACTTTCTAATGCCCAAACACTACTTCTTCCACCGCGGCTTCGATGGTTTCATCGGCACGGTCTATCGCTACTGTCAGACCCTGATCGAATGGAATCCGGGACTGAAAGTAGCCGACACACTCGAAGTCGTGCAGGCAATGTTCGGTATCATTTTGCCAGGGGTCGAAGACGATATGCTCGACTTCGAGAGCGCTCTGAGCCCGGAGTTCTTCGAGCAAGTGGTCACGCAGGAAACAAAGCGGGCCATCGCCGCCGTCGACGATCCCGAGCGCATTGTGCCCTGGCTCGACACGGGGCGTTTCCCCCACGATGGCGACCCCATGACATCGCGGGATTTAAAAATGCTGCTCGATTCCGCCGAAGCGGCTGGATTGCGGCGCTTCAACTACCATCATCAGGGCAATCTGAGCCCGGGTGAATGGGTCGTCATCAGCGATAAATGCGGCACGCGCTGGGATCCGCGCAGCAGCGATTGGCAGCCATCTGATGAACTAGTACTATAGCCTACAACCCGCCACAGCGACCGAATACCCATATCAAATCGCGGCAAGCCCAAGGGATAGCAAATGAAAATCACGCACGGTTTATTACCCGGTCAAGTCCTGCAGCGCAATGCTCAAAACAAAGGCGGCGCCCAAATCACCGGCACCGCTCATAACGGCGCGCTGGAATACCGCATCCTCAAAGCCGCCAAAACCCTGGGCAAATTCGCGTGGACCCTTGCCGGCCAGGTCGAGAACAAACGCTTCACTCTTTCCATCGACTCTATTCCGTGCGGCGGGCCCTACCAAGTCGAATTGCGCATAAGAGACAAACGAAAAACGATAGATGCACTGACGACTGCCGAAGTCTTTGTTGGCGATGTGTGGATAGCAGCGGGGCAGTCCAATATGCAAGGCGTTGGCAATCTCGTTGACGCGCCAGCGCCGCACCCACAGGTCCGCGCATTTTATACCCGCGACGAATGGGATCTCGCCGTTGAGCCACTGCACTTCCTCGCAGAAGCCGTCGACATTTTCCACAATGGGTACGGCAAGGGTCCGAACCGCCCCCGCCGCGCTGAACTCGATAAACAAAGAAAAGAAACGCTGAAAGGCGTCTCACCGGCGCATGCCTTTGCGCTCGAAATGCGACGTCGCACCCGCGTCCCTCAGGGCATTATCGCCTGTGCTCATGGCGGCACCTCCATGGCCCAATGGTCCCCGCTGCTGCGCGATCAAGGCGGCGCCTCGCTCTACGGCGCTATGATGCGGCGCTACGAAAAGCTCGGGCAGAAAGTAGCGGGCGTGCTCTGGTATCAGGGAGAGTCCGATGCGGATAGAGAGGCTTCTAAGCTCTACACCCAGAATATGAAGACTCTGGTGCAGGCCACGCGCGATGATATGGAGATAGCCAATTTGCCTTGGCTCGTCGTGCAGATCGGCTGCCATGCCGCGCCCGATGACATCTATTGGAACAGCATTCAGGAGCAGCAGCGCCTGCTATCCAAAGAAATTAAAAACTTAGACGTCGCTGCCGCCGTCGACCTAAGCATTGACGACGGCATCCACATCAGCGGTATCGGCCAGCACATCCTCGGCAAACGGCTGGCGCGGCTCGCAACGCGGCTCGTACATAAAGACCGCAAAGAAAAGGGCAGTATCTATCTCAAAAGTATTTCGGTTGACTCGAAAGCTCCCAAACCCGGCGATCCAAGCACCATCGTGGTAGAGCTTGAATACGGCAATGTCAAAGGAAAATTGCAGAGCCAAGGGCTGCCAAAGGGCTTCACCATGATCGACCCAAAGGGAAAAGCATTTCCCTCGCTCTACAAAACTACGCTGCTCAGCAACCGCGTCTTGCTCGAAACCGGGCAGACGGCGGAGCTGCTAAAAACGTTAGCCGTGAGCTACGGCCACGGTCGCTACCCCTATTGTAATATCACCGATGCAGATGGCATGTCCCTTCCCGCCATGCAGCGTGTTGCCATACAGGATCGCCGCGATATTAGCTAGCACAAGATCAACGCCGTGCCTCAACACTGGCGTCGTCCCCAGCGCGCAGCAAACGCACTTCGTATTGCCACTTGTATCGCCCCGCTGGAATCAGATACTGGTCCAACGTATCCGGGCCACACGATGCCGTGCCCAAACCGCGCTGCTTGTAATCGACATGCAAAAAGACCGCGTCGCGCGCCACGACGTCATGCGTGTGGTACCAGCCGTCAAAGTCGTGCGGTTTAAAGTGAGTTGCATTGCACTCTAACAAATGCTCGCCCCGCACCAACAAACCATGGCCGCGTTTATCCGTCAGAGACAACCAGCGCACATCCGTTTTATTACCGTGTTCTTGTGGCAGTATATAGGGAACGTATTGTGCGCCGACGGTCGATGTATAGTGACCTACCGGGGCCCCCACTTTGCGATCGTTATACGATTCATGCGGGCCGCGGCCAAACCACTGCAGCTGATCGTGCGCCTTACTCAGCTGCAATAAAACGCCCAGGCGCGGCAAGTCGGGCAAAGCCTTGTCGATAAACACTTCATTCTCGACGCTAAAACCGCCGCAGGGATAGATCGTGTAGACCTGTTTCTGTGTAATCTCTTTTTTACTGGCTTTGGCCGTGTGGCGATGTTGGATCGCAATAGTAATGCCCGTGCCCTTTTTGCTTAAGCCAAAGTGGATCGCTTGGCTCCTTAGCTGGTGTAACCCCGCATTGCGCCAACGCCCTAGCGGTTTCCAATCGGCCGCTAGCTGGTCTTTATGCCCCTTCACGCCATCGTTGTCCAACGGCCCGCGCCAAATCTCTAATGCCGGCCCATCATCGATCAAAATCGTTTTACCCTGAACCAACTTAGTCAGTTTTCCCTTCGTTTTGCTAAAGCGCATTTCCCACGCTTTCCGCTGTCCCGTCAACACCACTTCACGCGCCGTTTCTCTACACTCAATCCCAGCCTTTGACAACGGCCGAACGACCTTTTTAACCACCTTCACCGGAATGGAAAATTGCTCCCAAGCAAGGACATGGCGAGCGGGGGACCAAGATGTTTTTTTGGCGATAGCGACATAGACCATCAAGTGAAGCTCTTGGCCCGCAGCCAAGGTCGGTATTTTGTAGGGAACGCGAACTTTCTTACGGGCGCCCGGTTTGATATTAATGGCGCTCAAAGTACCCGCATCTACTGTCTTGCCATCGACTTTTAACTGCCAGCTAAAATTCAGACCCTTGGTATCCGTAAAATTCTGGCGATTGGCAATCTCGATCTGGCCCTGCTGCAGGTTTTCCGCCTGTATCCAGATGGGCTGGAATAATTTCTTGCATTCCTCCATCGCCGGATGCGGCGTGCGGTCGGGCCAGACCAAACCATTGATACAGAAATCGACGTCATTCGGCTTATCGCCAAAATCGCCGCCATAGGCCCAAAACTTCTGCCCCGTCTTCAGATCCACCTTCTCTAAGCCCTGATCGACCCAGTCCCAAATAAACCCACCCTGCAAACCATCGTATCGGTAGATCGCATCCCAATAATCGCTCAGACAACCGTTGGAATTACCCATGGCATGAGAATACTCACAGGGGATAAAGGGCCGGTGCATATCTTCTTTGTTTACGGACCAATCAATCATGCTCTGCACCTGGGGATACATCGGATTGTGCCAATCGTTGGAACGCTCGCCGCCCTCGTGGAAATCTCCCGCCCCCTGGTTCCACTGCACTTTGACCGCGCCCTCGTTGTGTACACAGCGCGTCGGGTCGTATTCACGTACCCAATCGGCGGCGCGATCGTGGTTCGGCCCATAGCCGCTCTCGTTGCCGAGCGACCAGGAAATAATGCTGGCGTGGTTGATATCGCGTATCACCATGCGTTGGACGCGCTCTAGATAGGCATTGGCCCAACGCGGGTCGTGGGCAAAGGTCTGGTAGTTGTCGTGATTTTCTATATTGGCTTCGTCCACCACATACAGCCCATACTCGTCGCATAAGTCATACCACAGCGCATCGTTGGGATAATGCGCCGTGCGCACGGCGTTAAAGTTGAACCGTTTCAAGAGCAAGATATCTTTAATCATCGTCTCGCGCGATATAGTCTTGCCCGTCTTGCCATCGTGGTCGTGGCGGTTGACGCCCTTTATATAGACCAACTCGCCATTGATCAGCAGCTTGCGATCAACGATCTCTATCACCTTAAAACCAATGCGCGTGCTGGTGTGTTCGAGCGCCTTGCCCTCGCTGTCGAACAAGCTGACTACGAGTCGGTATAAGTAGGGGGTTTCATGGTTCCACGGTCGCACGCGCGGAACGGTAAACTCGTGAAATGCCTGATAATAGTCTTTGCGGTAAGACCCGCTTATAGCTTCGCGCTTGGCAGCACCGACGGCTTTGCCCTTCGCATCAAAGAGCTGGGCTTCAACGATAAAATCACCCTGCGGATCGCGCGTAAAACCGAGCGTCGTTTCTACCGTCAAGTGGCCTTCTTTGTAGCCGTTGGCCAATTCGGCCTGCGTTTTAACATCTTGCAGAAAGCTCACGGCATCCGTGCTGTACAAAAACACGTCGCGATACAGCCCCGCCATCCACCAGTGGTCTTGGTCTTCGACATAGGATGCGTCACAATAGCGAATCACCATAATGGACAATTGATTTTTACCGCTCGCCAAAAAGGGCGTCAGATCAAATTCAGCCGGCAGACGCGAGTCCTTGCTCATGCCCACCATCTGACCATTCAGAAAGACATAACTAACGGACTCGGAGCCGGCGATGTGGAGCACGGTGCGCCGCTCCTTCCAATTCGCTGGCAATATAAAGGTGCGCCGATACACCCCCGTTGGATTGTCTTTCGGCACATAGGGCGCATCATTTTTAAACGGCATCTTCACATTGGTATAGTGCGGTTTATCGTAGCCCTCTAAGGTCCAATTGGCCGGCACCTTGATTTTATCCCAGCGCTCATCGACGCCGGCTTTTAAGAGCGCCGATTCGGGCACCGCCGCAGGCGCGGCATATAGCTGAAAGCGCCATGGACCATTGAGGCTCTTGCGCCAAGCGGAAGAAGTATCTTTTCCCATTTTCGCCGATGCCTTCGTGGAATAGGGCATTAGAGTCGCCCGCATGGGCAGGCGATTGACGGCGGTATATTCCGGTGTTTCCCACGGCTTGTTGATGGCGTCTAACATCTATCTCTCCATGTACTGTGCTCAGTATAATTGAGCCTTTTGTTTTGCGGCTAATTGCTGGTTATCTCTCACAGGGCAACATAGCCAATCTGCCGCGTGACTACAATCGATCAAACGGGCGCCGACAGTTCCACGACAGAAAACCTAAGACTACAAATTCACGTCCCTGCAATTTTTAATTTTTTTGGTGGGAATAGTCACAGTCTCTTTTGCATCTTTAAAGTATGACAAGTGAAATAGAAACGCCGAATGCCACTTGGGTACTAGCGGCACAGGGGGGCGATCGCGCCGCTTTTGGCCTATTAGTCCAGTGCTATCAGCAGGCTGTCTTCGCCCAATGCCGGCGTCTGGCACTCAACCGCACCGATGCCGAAGACCTGGCGCATGGCACCTTCGTCCAGGCCTTCACACAGATCCGCCAAGTGCGCGACCCCGACCGCTTCAGAAGCTGGCTCAAGACCATCGCACTCAACCTCTACCGCGCTGCACTGCGCCAGCAGTATCAAAAAATGCTCCCGCTGGAGAGCGATCCAGCGGCCCCTATAACCGCAGCAGTCAATCAGCAGTGGCAGCAAGTAGAGGAGAATCTCTGGCGCCTATCACCAGCCCAGCGCCTGGTCTTGGCCCTGCACTATTGCGAGGGGCTCTCCTATGATCAGATCGCCTATTTTATCGACGTGCCACTCGGCACCGTAATGAGTCGTTTACACCGCGCCCGACAGAATCTCAAAGATCGAGCGAACGAAAACGAAGAGTATAATGGAGAGACGGATATGAATTCTACACCGGACCTAACAAAGGAAATCGACGCCGAAATAACAGCGTTAGGGCGACTCTTTGCCGAAGATCCCGATTCGATGGAGCGGCTCAGCGTCTTGTTGCGCCATTCACCGGCCCGCTTCGCACAGCTTATAGCGGAGATGGCACCGGCCGAGCTCGATCCACTCGTAGCGCTATTGCAGCGCTTGGGCACACCGGCCATGGCCGTGGCACTCGACTGCTATTTCTCCGGCGACGATTTGGCACGACAGCGAGCCCTATCCCTTATAGAAGCGCTCATCGCCCAAGACCAAGACTGGCACGTGGCCAGAAACTGGTCCGATGGGACCATACTCACCCACATCACGCAAACGACCTATGCGCTGCTGGACCAGATCATCTCTCGCCCCGTGCCCGATACAGAGAAAGTGGAGCTTTTACTATTGCTGGCCAACGCGGCGTCCCGCCCCGGGTTCGGGCTCATCAGTGAGTTGTGCTGGAAAGTGATGCTGAGTTATCCGCAGCTCGCATTTGGCTTCTTGTTAGAGCAACTCGAAGCGACAACGGATATTTCTATAGCGCAACCACTCGTAGAAATGAGAATATTTGTGCGCTTTGGCACCCCCAGCTGCCGCCAAATTCTCACGTGGTTAAACGACGAGCGCGGAGAGCACTGGCGCTTGGGGCTCGCGGGGTTCGTAGCGCTCGCAGGCTGGCTCAACCCGCGCGGCCCCGGTGGCTTGGAATCCAGACAAGAGCGCGGCGATGTCCGCTTCCGCGACCACTGGGTGCCGTTAAACAAAGACCTAGATCCGGACATCTTAAACGCCCTGTCTAAACGGGCATCCACACTGGCTTCTCACGATGATGCCCAAGTGCGCGAGGCGGCCATGCTGGCACTGGGAGCTATCCGACGGGCCGACCCAATCGCCATCGAAGCCCTCTGTCACGGCCTATACCACCACGAGCGCCCGACGCGTTTGGCCGCCCTCAACGCCCTCGGCGAGATCGGTATCAGCGACCACCAAAACCCCGCGCTGGCCGCCGTAGAAATGCGCATCCTGAGACTAGCCGAAGTAGATCACCGAGCCGAGCAAATCGCCGCGCTGACGGCGCTAGGGCGTTTGCACTTTGAGTCGGCACGCCCCTTGCTAACGCAACAAGCCGAAACCGCTACCAACGCCGAAGTGCGCGAGGCAGCCGTCAACGGCTTGGGACAGATAGGAGGTGAAGAGAGTGTGGCACTGCTGCGCCGTTTACAGATATCGGGGTCGAAGGATTTGCGCAAGAAGGCATCGCGCTGGTTACAGCGCTTAGAAAAAAGTAATAAAGAACGGCCCAGCCCAACCCAACTCGCCCGCCAGAAGCGAGTCGCCCACTTTCGTGGCGAGCAGAAAGAAGATGTATCGTTCCCGTTCCACCGCTTCCATATCAACCTCGGCGGTGCCATCCGCTCGCTGCCAGAAGTGCGCAGCTACCCGGAGATAGAATTGACGCGTTATTTTGCCCAAATATGCGCCGACTATTCTTTTACGCGACGAGTGCTGGCCGACCGCGGTCTACTGCACCGCGAAGAGGGGATCTGCACGCTGACGGAGGCGGGGCAGAGGGTCTGGCGCGTAGAGCATTTTATAAGCGATTGCTATTTGGGCGACAAACCAGCCTAAGACATCGACCTGAATACCCTTCAGTATGATCTTCATCGCCCTCCTGCGTCAGGTAAAGCGAAGACCGCTTGTAAATGAAATAGCCCCGGTCACAACCATCGTGACCGGGGCTATTTCATTTATGCATTCGGGTTCATAAAGCTGGCAAAGACGTCGTTGCCCTTGTCATCGACGTCCGCTATAGCATTTTTTAGCCGATCGAGCGCGACGAAGCGACGGCCTTGTCGATATCAATCGGAATCAGTCCCCGGAGCCATCCCCTTCAAAAACTTGAAGAGATCACTATCGGTGGAAAGCACTAGGGTAGTGTTCTCGGAGATCATTGACTTGTAGGACTGCATCGTCCGGGTGAACTCATAGAACTCTACCGCTTCACGACTCTGATTGTACGCTCCGGCATAGATCTCAGTGGCTTTGGCGTCTGCCACACCGCGGATTTCCTCGACCTGCCTATAGGCCTCGGACTGAATTTTGTTCAGGTCTCGCACGCGATTACCGCGAATTCTGGCGGCCTCGCCATTTCCCTCGGACAAAAAGCGCTCCGCAATTTGCCGCCGTTCGCTGATCATGCGATCGTAGATCTTCGGGCGCACGCTTTCATTGTAGTTGATCCGCTTAAAACGAATATCGAGCAATTCAATGCCAAAGACCTTTACCTTTTCGGCCGCTGCTGCAAAGATCTCCTGCTCAACTAATTGGCGACCTTTTTGAATCGGCACCAGCGATCCCATATTCAATTCTCGTTCGGCATCGGTCAACAGAGCGTCACGTAGCGGCACGCGGTCCTTGGTCGTGCGGATGATCTCGATCAGCTCGTGCTTGGCGACCGCGTTGCGGGTCTCGCTGCCCAAAATATCATTGAGACGAGATTGCGCACTCCGCTCATCCCGCAATCGCAGGAAGTATTGCAGGGGATCGATGATGCGCCAGCGGGCGAATAGGTCGACGGAGATATAGAGCTTGTCCTTGGTCGGCATATCCGACGGACTGCCATCCCATTCAAGGACGCGCTTCTCGATCGAATTGACATCCTGGATGAACGGCATCTTGAGCTTCAGACCAGCCGTAGTCACCGGGGCACCTATGGGCTTGCCAAACTGAGTGACGATCATCTGTTCGACCTCACTCACCGTATAGATTGAACTCATCAGGACGTATGCCCCGACGATCAGAACCGTCAGCATCGCAAATCGGGCGTTCCGCTTCATGGCCGAACTCCTTTCGGGGAGTCGAGATTCAGCAAGGGCAGGATGCCGCGCGTCTGTTCATCGACGATAATCTTGGAGTGGATACTCGGCAGGACTTCCTGCAGGGTCTCGATATAGATGCGGCGGCGCGTAACTTCCGGAGCTTTACTATATTCCGCAAATAGAGCATTAAACCGAGCGGCATCGCCCTCTGCTTCGTTGATCCTCTTGAGCCGATAACCGTCGGCCTCGCGAATTCGCTGATCCTTCTCACCCTCGGCTAACGGGATCACTTTGTTATAATCACGCCGGGCTTCGTTGATGAGCTTCTCCTTCTCCTGCTGAGCCTGATTGACCTCGTTGAACGACTCCTGCACGGGTTGCGGCGGATTGATGTTCTTCAATTGCACCTGGTCGATCCTGATCCCCATGGCGTATTTGGTCGAGAGGGCCTGCATCTTGGTCAATGCTTCCGTTTCGATTTCTTGCCGACCGATGGTAATCACCTCATCTACCGTGCGATCACCCACGACTTCTCGCATGACGGATTCGGAAACATAGCGCAGGGTTGCACTCGGCTCGCGCACCTCAAAGAGAAACTTGACGGGATCGGAGATCCGGTACTGAACCACCCATTCTACCAAGGCGGCGTTCAAATCACCGGTCACCATCTCCGTTTCTCGTCGGGTATTTTGTCGCCCGTCACGAGAGGTCTGGTAGGGGTCATTCGCCCCGGGTGTGGTGAATCCGAATTCTTGTTTTAACTGCCGCTTGACCGGCACAATGGTCGCCCGATCAATGCCCATAGGCAGTTTGAAGTGTAGCCCGGGCGATACCTCCTGCTGATACTTGCCAAAGCGCTGGAGAATGGCGACCGAATCGCTCGGCACGGTATAATAGCTCGTCCATGCGCCGATGCCGACCAGAGCGAGAACGACATAAATGAGAATACCACGTACCCCGCGCCCTCCGGTGACCTGATCCAAATGCCCCTTTACCTCTCGAGCCAGATCTTCCATATCAGAACCGGGGTTTGTTCCACTTCCCCTGGGTCCGTCATCATTCGAATTCATTACAAGACTCCTCTCTCGTCCGTTTTTTGTGCAGGATACATCTCTTGATTATATGTCAACTGGTATTCAGCGCAAATACCAAGCCATGAGGAAAAGTTACTCGACGCGGTCGCCACGGGGCTTTTGCGGCAATATCTGCAGGAATGGAGGCGGGCAGAATTCAGCACCATTAGATATTGGCCCCAGTCACAGTCGTCGTGACCGGGGCCAAATCATTTATGCATTCGGGTTCATAAAGCTGGCAAAGAAATCATTGCCCTTGTCGTCGACGACAATAAAGGCGGGGAAGTTCTCAACCTCGATCTGCCAGATCGCCTCCATCCCTAACTCGGGATACTCGAGGACTTCGACCTTGCGAATGCAGTCCTGCGCCAGTCGCGCCGCCGGACCGCCGATAGACCCTAAATAAAAACCGCCGTGCGCCTTACACGCATCCGTGACCTGGCGCGAGCGATTGCCCTTGGCCAACATGACCATGCTGCCACCGGCGGCTTGGAACTGATCGACATAGCCGTCCATGCGCCCGGCCGTCGTCGGTCCGAATGAACCCGATACATACCCCTCGGGCGTCTTGGCCGGTCCGGCATAATAGACACACTGGTCTTGGAAGTATTGCGGCAGCTCTTCGCCAGCATCGAGCCGCTCCTTGAGCTTGGCGTGCGCGATATCGCGGGCGACAATGATCGGCCCCGTAAGCGAGAGCCGCGTGCTGACGGGATATTTGCTCAGCGTGGCACGAACTTCGTCCATGGGGCGATTGAGATCGATTTCTACGACCTCGCCGCCGAGTTCGTCGGTGCCAATCTCCGGCAAATACTTGGAGGGTTCGGTCTCCAGCTCTTCTAAAAAGATGCCCTCCTTCGTAATCTTGGCCAGAATCTGACGATCCGCCGAACAGGAGACCGCCAAACCCACCGGGCACGAAGCGCCGTGGCGCGGCATACGCACGACGCGCACATCGTGACAAAAGTACTTGCCGCCGAACTGCGCGCCGATGCCCATCTCTTGACTCATCTTGAGCACCTCCGCCTCCATTTCGAGGTCGCGGAAAGCCTGCCCGTGCTCGTTGCCTTGCGTGGGCAAACTGTCGAGATAGCGCGTCGAGGCCAGCTTGGCCAATTTGAGCGTGTACTCGGCCGAAGTGCCACCGATAACTATAGCCAAGTGATAGGGCGGACAGGCCGCCGTGCCGATCATGCGCAGCTTCTCGTCGATAAACTTGCGCAGCCCCTCCGGCGTCAGCAGCGCGCGCGTCTCCTGAAAGAGATAGCTCTTGTTGGCCGAGCCGCCACCCTTGGCCATAAACATAAACTTATAGGCCGGGCCCCTGTCGGCGTACAGCTCAATCTGGGCCGGAAGGTTCGTGCGCGTATTCTTCTCTTCGAACATGCTTAGAGGAGCCAACTGGCTATAGCGCAGGTTCGTCTCCTTATAGGCCTTGGCGATCCCCTCGGAAAGGGCGGCCTCATCGTCTCCCTCGGTCCATACTTGATGTCCCTTCTTACCCATGACGATGGCCGTGCCGGTATCTTGACACATCGGCAGGACCCAACCGGCGGCGATATTGGCATTCTTGAGCAGGTCGAGGGCGACGAAGCGGTCGTTGTCCGATGCTTCCGGATCGTCAAATACTTTGCGCACCTGCGCCAGATGGCTAGAGCGCAAAAGATGGGCCGAATCGCGGATCGCCTGGTCGGCGAGCAAGGTCAAACCCTCGGCGGCAACCTTGAGAATTTCACGGCCTTCGAATTCGACGGTGGAGACATAGTCCTTCGTCAGCAGGCGATAGCGCGTCTCGTCTTTTCCCAAGGGTAAAAG